>JAFGFI010000155.1 GCA_016931185.1 Anaerolineae bacterium | reverse complement strand
TGACATTGGGGAACACCTCGGTAACACGTTTGCCCAGGATGTCTTCACGGCGGACTTGCTCTATGATTTCCCCTGCCCGGTTAAAATCCACAAACACAAAGTCCTCACCATTTGGCAACGCGCGGTACACGGCCACGCCGCTGGACATACACTCAACCAGTTCCCGGTAACGTGTTTCACTGGCGCGCAGCATCTTCTCGGCACGTTTGCGCTCGCTAATATCGCGTCCAATTCCCACCAACCCGACGACTTGTCCCTCCGGGGTTTTAAGCGGTAGCTTAGAGGTTAGCAACCAAATTTCCCTACCCTGGCTATTCACCAGGAGTTCTTCACAATCCAATACCGGCTGTCCCGTTTGAATAGCCTGTTGATCGTTGGCATCAAAGTGCGCCGCGACATCTGAAGGGAAAAGCTCAAAATCGGTCTTCCCCAACACATCCTCTTCCGTTGCTGCGCCGATATTATCCAGGTCCACGCGGTTGGCGAGGGTTTTCCGTCCCTGCAAATCCTTAGCATAGATGGCATCGGGCAAATTATCAATCACAGTCCGCAACAGCAATTGCTCCTGTTGCAGGGCCTGTTCCGCCTGCGTGCGTTGGGTAATATCAATAACGGAGGCAAAGACCTTGCCCCACGTCGTTTCATATCCCGGCGCAATAGCAATACGAATCCACACATTCAACACTTTACCTTTAAGCGTACATATTACCAACTCTGTCTCAAATAAAGATTGACCGTTATGGAAAGCGAGTACCTCCTCTCTAAATGCCGCAAACGATGCATCTACAAAGACATTGTTTAATTCACGGCTTAAGTCCGCCTTGCTTTCCGCCTCAAAAAGCGCCAGAGAGGTACGATTGACACTGATGATTTGCACCAGGGATACACAATGCGCCACAACATCTGGATGGGTTCGTAAATACATATCCAAATCTGTAATCCCGGCAGACTGTAGTCCCTCTAAATAGGCTTTAACCGCGCTGAAATCCTCTTCCCACAGAGAGATGGGGGAATCTTCGAATAGGCTGCGATAATTAGCCTCGCGATCCGCAAGTTGCTTCTCTGTTTGATGCTTAAATAGCGCAATTTCGATATTGCTAAACAACTCGTGATCCTGGAAAGGTTTGAGGATATAGCCAAAGGGAGTCGTAATTTTGGCACGTTGTAGAATCTCATCATCCACATAAGCTGTGAGATAGAGAACGGGAATATCTACTTGCGCGTGAATACGCTCCGCCGCCTCTATCCCATCTAACTCGCCATCCAGCCGGATATCCATCACGATCAAATCAGGATGGTGTTCCAATGCTATTTGGATGGCCTGCTCTCCGGTAGAAACCGTATCAACGACTTGATAACCGGCAGCGCGCAACTTATAAGCGATATTACGCGCGATCAGAAACTCATCTTCAACTACGAGGATATGCGCTTTACTCATAATGCCCCTTTTACAATCCAAACAACCTGACTACATTCCCGCCCATCACCAGTGCAATTTCAGCCTCCGTCACCTCACCGTCCAGCGCGGCCTCGTACATCGCGCGAATCACGTGGGGACGGCGGAAGGGGGCATCGGAGCCAAAGAGAACGCGCTCCGCTCCCAGCATCTTAATGGCATACAAAATAGCTCTGTCATCCGTCGCACTGCCGACAAGATACATATTGGGACAACGGCCTGCCACTTCCACCACCGCGCGGTTCATATCCCAATTTGTCATCCCCATGTGAACCATCAAAATAGGTGTTTCGGGATAGCGCTGCGCAATCTTCTCCGCCCGCAGCGGGTGTGTATTCTCATAAGCATCCGGCCCGATATGGAACGCCAGCATCTTGCCCGTCCTGGCGACGGCCTCCGCCACGGGCCACCCCAGTTCCGGGTCATCAATACGGTAATTGTTCTGCGCGCCGTTCATCTTCACGCCATAGAAACCGTACGCCTCGGTACAAACCCTGACCATCTTGAGCGCGTGGGCCACACTGACCGTTGGATCGGCCCATCCAAAGCCAAGTAGCTTATCGGGGTATCGCTGCACAGCATCGTAGATGTATTTGTTATGGCCTTCGATACCCTCGCCTTTGTAGGTATGTGGGTTGAGCCAGACCAGCGTCTTATCAATCCCCGCCCGCTCCATCCGCGCCAGGTGCTTCTCCAACGCAAACTCTCCGCCCGTAGGGGCAATGTGTGTATCCGCATCAATCATCAATGACATTTTCCCCTCTTTTATTAGTAGTATAATATAGGATAGTTCAAGTTACCTTTACACTTTATGCTCTATCAAGCATAAAAGCGTAAAGGTAAAAGGCAAAGTTTAGGAACTTTGCTTATAAATAGTAAATTTCGACCCATGAGGTGAGATCATGTTAGACATTCAGCTCACAGACGCCAAAATTTTCTACGATCGGGAAGGTAACGCCCAGGAAGTCCTCATCAGCTATGATATATTTCGTCGTATCCAAGACTTGCTCGAACAATTACAAGCTTCCCCTGAACAAGGCTATTTCTGGTCAGATGAATGGCAATCGCGCATCCGTGAAGGAGAAGCTGACATTTACGCAGGACACACACTACAAGTAACTTCTGATACGATTGAAACCGCATTGGACTGGTTGGATGAATAAAGTTACTATCGAACTCACCGATCGCCTGCGCAAGGATTATCAAAATCTACCCACTGCCATCCAGAAAAAGTTCAAAAAGCAATTACGATTTCTTGCTGAAAATCCTCGACATCCATCCCTTAACATGCACCGCATACGCGGCACCCACAACTATTGGGAATTTTATATTGATCAGTCATATCGTTGTATCTTTCGATACGAGAACAATGTTTATTACCTGATTGCTGCCGGACCACACAAAGTAGTGGATGAATTCGCCAAGAAGTAACCGGTTTTGCGACTCGCCGAATCAGATAGATTTCTCCTGAGGGGAAGTATAACATAAGATAATGTTATATTATACTTCCCCTCTTTTTACAATACTATGCTAACATTATTTTTACTTTTACTGCCTTTATCCCTTCCGCCGGCAGCGGCACTATATTTCCTTCTACCGGTTTACCATCCACGATAAGCAACACGGCGTTGCCTTTCCCCGCGCGTTCCACGGTGATGGTATATGTTACACCCCGGAAGATGCGCGTGG
>JAFGFI010000154.1 GCA_016931185.1 Anaerolineae bacterium | reverse complement strand
GCTATTAGCGGCCTAGTCAACCCGAAAATTTGCAGCATGACTACGTGTTTGGACTACATGATATGTTGGTAGCTTCCGGGAAGGTTCTCATGCAATAGCCCTGTCATATTTTCGTAGTTGTCATCCTGACGAACTATGGTATTATATAGATGCACCTGCCGTGTGCGTGAAGCCGGAATGGGGTTTTGAGCCAACACTGTAATAAAAGGGAACTTTTGTCCAGTGGCAGCTAAGCGATAGCCCTCGGGCAAGGCTGAACTGTCCGGCTCGTTCCCACCTGCGTAAGCAGGGTCAAAACCAGCGGCACACGGCACGGCGGGGTTGGAATTATAAAAAAACCACATCTGAGGGGATGTGGTTTTTTGTTGGGCCGGGTGGGATTTGTTATGTCAAGTAGCCTTGACTTTCGTATATGCCTATGTTATGCTGCTATAAATAAAATAATTGTTTTTTCGCGCCATTCATTGCACGCGACAATTATAAAAACTGAAATTTTTGGTAGGTAGGGGGGACGTATGTTTTGGGAACGCGTTTCTGAAGAGATATATCTGTTTACGAGTGATCGTTATGCCCTGGTGAATGCAGTTGCAATATTAACGCGAGAAGGCATCGTGGTCGTTGATGCGTTGCCCTTTCCCGATGAAGCTCAACAGATTGCGCGTTTCCTTCAAATGCGCACCGGGTTAGATATTCATTCCTTGATTCTCACACATTATCATATGGACCATGTGTATGGAATGTTTGCCTTTCCGGATTATCCCAACGTTATCGCCCATGAGCTGTGCCGGCAAAAGTTGTTGGAAGTAGGGCAGGCCTCTCTCGAAGAGGCCCGGCAGGCCGATCCGATTTTTGAGTCCGTCACCCTACGTATCCCCACGTTAACTTTTGACACAGGAGAGTTCTTTGTTAATGCGGGCGATAAAACCTTCCGGCTTTTGCACTTGCCGGGTCACACGCCAGACAATATCGGGGTCTTTTTTGAGCAACAAGAGGTATTAATAACCGGCGATGCTGTGATGGCGATCCCCATTATCGTAGATGGGGATTGGGCGCAGGAAATGGAGACACTGCGACGCATCAAGGCACTGTCACCGGAAACCATTGTCCAGGGTCACGGAGAAGTTATTTTGCGAGGAGAAATACAAGTCGTCCTGGATCGCTATATTTCTTATCTGGAATGTGTGTATGAACAGGCGGCAAAAACACTCAAAGCCGGCCGTGATCGTCAATCCATCCGGGAAATTTCACTAGAAACCTGTGGATTAGAACGTGTGCCGCTAGGAATCGCCAGCCACCGCTTACACACGGCAAACATTTTGAGCATCTATGACAAACTAAAGGCACAGTAGCCGCCCCTGTAGCCGCGCTTTCCATAGCGCGTCCCCCCCCCACCTCTACCCATCGGGTGGGCGTCACTTTTTTGCAGGGAACGACTTCCTTCCGGGAAGTTCCGCCCAGATCCCTAAAACCAGCCCTTAGCCAAACCGAAACCTCCTGTTCTGTTCCAGACGAATGTACTTCCCGGAAGGTTTTGTTCAACAACAACCTTCCGGGAAGCACGCAGTGGTAGCCCCGTAGCTTCCCGGAAGGAAAATCGCACTTGCAAAACTTTGACGCCCACCCTACCTATCCGCGGGTATTGACATCCGAAGGTTTTGTCCTTATAATAAGAGTACCATATTCTCTCAGAACTCAGCACAACAGGTAAGCTCGCTTACATAGCGATAGCGCGAAGCCAGGCGGAGTAACCGCCACTCGCTGGTAGTTCTGAGAGAATTTTTATGGGCGCGCCAAAACAAACACGGCCGGCGACCGGCCAGAGCGGGACGATTTACCGCACCTCCTTGAGTACCAATGGCAAGTAGAGTTGTAGACGACGGCGTAAACTGACCGCGATCCCTCTGGTAATCACCGCGCACGGATTTGTCGCCGTCACCGTCACCGAATAAGGGACCAACACCGAAAGCGACTGGGAGGTGTAAGTGTGGGTTACGACATTCCCTATGCCTGCAGTCCCATCGCCAAAATCCCACGTGTACGTGACCGGCAAAGTTCCCATCGCTACCGTAGCCGTAAATGTCAGTACATCTCCTTCTTCAGGGAAAGAGGGCGTCACAATGAGGTTGAGTCCGGCAAGTGGCACGCACGCCACCGCCGCCGTTGTGGTTAACGTCGTACTTGCAGAATAGACACTACTGGCCTGTGATTGAGCCGTGATGTGCAGGGTATCATACGCACCGTCTTCTGCTTCGGGTGGAATCGCAACCAGCACATTAAATCGTTGACTTCCCTCTGCTGCCAGTGTCGTCCGGGTCATCCATGCCTGCACAGGCCATACAGTATCGCTATACGTGAGGATAAATGTGTCGGTAATATTGCCGGTGTTGGTCAGCGATAGTGTGTACGTGACTTCCGTGCCCGGATTGCCGGTCAATATCTTCGACGCCGGCTGTAACAAAAGGCCATATTCCCAAACCGGCACAACCGTGGATGTGAGTACAAAGTTTAGTGTTGTTGTTTGCGCGGCCGATACGCTGACATCCGTCAAAGTCACCGGTGTATAAGTATCCAATGAGGCCGATACTGTGTAGGTACCTTCGGGCATTTCAAGCCGGTATGCTCCCTCAAACGTCGTTGTTGTGCTCGACGATTGTGTATGAGTTAATGCCAGGTAGAGAGAAGTCCCAGGCAACGATTCCTCGACCTGTATCTGTGCTCCGGCCAACGGTTCGCCTTCCGTGTTTTTGACTACACCGGTTAATGTACCCTGGGCTAACGCGCGCTCTACCGCTGCCAGCGCGTCCACACGCCCCCACCCATACACATTGTTTGGCACGGTATCCAGCAGATCAGCACACGCCGTGCTATAGCGCGGCACGGCGGTTGTATTGAGCAGCATTTCGGTTTCTGTGAGCGTTTGGCGCAGTTCTGGACGGGCCGACCATACCAGTGCTATTGTTCCTACAACGTGCGGGCTGGCCATAGACGTACCACTCTTGTAATCATATCCGCCCCCGGGAATACTGGAACGCACATACACCCCCGGCGCCGCAATGTCCGGCTTGCGAATCCCGCTGCCATCCACCGTCACCGGACCACGGCTGCTGCTGTTGGCAATGACGTCACTACTGTTGGTCGACCCCACCGTATATGTGGCAGCATACAAAGCCGGCGGATCTTCCACACTGCCACACCCCGGCCCACTATTCCCCGCCGACGATACCACCAGGATGCCGGCAGCGCGCACATTCTGTACGACCTGGCGCAATATCTCAATGTGTTCCGCGTCACACCCTTCACTAGGGGGACACCCCCACGAATTGTTAATCACGTCAGGTGCAAAAGCCGGATCACCCTGCGACGGGTCGCCGCCAACAGGATAAGGGGCCAGGAAAAACTCGAAACACTCCACATACGTGGCCGGTGTTCCATACCCCCTGTCCATATTGCGGCATCCAATCCAACGCGCGCCCGGCGCGACGCCAACCTGATTTCCCACCCCATCATCCCCCACTATCGTGCCCATCGTGTGCGTGCCGTGACCGTGATCGTCGCACGGTTCCGGGGAATCCGCGCCACACACGCCCCCCTCGCTGTGGATCGCATCGTGCCAATGATAGTTGTGATCCACCACCGCGCCATCCCACCCCCGGTAACCGGCTTTAAGCGCGGGATGATCCCAATCATACCCGGTATCCTGACCGGCAACCACCACCCCCTCGCCCGTATATCCCAATTGCCACACCTGCGGCGCATTGATTTTTTGCACACCCCATTCAATAGATAATGTAGAAAGTGAAGAATAATCCGTAATCCGTAATCCGTAATCCGTGATCCGTAATCCGCTAATTCCTTGACTCGCCGGCTCGCCCAAGTCCCCTTTAGCACGCGGATTGGTAACGATGCGCGCCACTTCGGGACGGGCGGCGATTTCTAAGAGGAGCGCGCGGTCCGCTTCGAGCTGGAGCATATTAACAATGTAAAAAGACCGGTAGGCAACCCCACGGATATCTAACCAGGCGCGCAACGACATCTGTGTAGTCTCGGCGACATCCCATAAAGCCTGCTGCACCGCGCGCCCGCGCGTCGCCTTGTCCACAGTCCTCGCGCGTGCAGCAAAAGCCGCGTCCACATCTGCCTGCGACTGTAACACTACCAAAACCTCAGCGACCGCACTGTCCGCAGTCGCCGTCCAGACCGTGGGCGAAATTTTCTCACTAACCATTGAAATACCCATCCCCGGCTGCTCTTCCTGTCCCGCTGCCGGCAAATACCACAATCCGAGCAATATCATAATGCCCACTAACCAAAATCGCCCTCTATGCATATCTCGATCTCCTCCCTTGAAAATAGCGAATTACGAATAACGAATTACGGATTCAATTTTCATCCTACTGCTGGTGAACGCCAGTCGTTAATGGGTAATTCCTCTGAAAATAGCGAATAGCGAATTACGAATAACGAATTACG
>JAFGFI010000010.1 GCA_016931185.1 Anaerolineae bacterium | reverse complement strand
CCAACCCCACGCATACTTACCACAGCGCAGGCAGCTTTGGGGTCGTCCTAGAGGTCACGGGGCCGGGTGGCGCCGCCAAGGTATCGAAGCCCGATTATATCACCATCAACGCCCCTCCTGGAGTACCCACCGCCAATTTCAGTGCCGATGTCGTTAGCGGCGTCGCCCCACTCACAGTCACATTCACGGCTGTCACCAGTGGCACCGTCGAGGGCTGGCAGTGGCAATTCGGCGACGGCGGAAACGCCGTCACCGGGCCGGTTATTCAACATACATACGTTACCAGTGGAACGTTTGACGTCAGCCTCCTGGTAAGTAATACACATGGAAATTACACCGCCAGCAAACCTGATTATATTTCCGTATGGACATCCGGTGAGTCAGAAGTTAATATATATCTTCCGTTAATCCTGCGATCCTCCACCTAACTCATTTCCTTACTTCAACGCTTCTTCTCCCGCAAACTTCCGGTATGGTGAGAGATCGCTCAAAATTTCGCGGTCGGTCGTCGACAGTGTACTTTCGCGGCCTGGTCCGGCGAGGACAACGCGGGCCAGGAGTTCGCCCAGGCCGGGACCGAGCATGAAGCCCTGCCCGCACATACCTGCCGCCGCCAGATACCCCTCCACCTCCCGCGCCCAGCCCACAATAGGGGAACCGTCCGGCGTCATCGGGTAGAGACCGCGCCAAGTGCGGCGCACGCGCAGTGGAGCCAGCCGGGGCATCAGCTCCACCATGCGCGCGGCGACCTGGGGTAAGAAGATACTTGTCTCGCGGCGATCAAAGCCGGGGATCGGCGGTTCGGGGGTGATGCAGAAGACCACCTGTCCATCCCGCAACTGGAAGAAATAGTAATTCTTGGAACCGGGCGCGGGGCGGATGTCCACCATCAGCGGGTTGAGGAAACGCGCTACCGGTTCGGTAATACCGGCTTCGTGGGATTCAGGAGTCACGGGATGATCGAGGCTCGCCATGCGCGCCACCTCACGCGCCCACGGGCCGGCGGCGTTGACCACCACAGGCGCGCTGTAGATCCCCTGGGGCGTGCGCACCCCGGTCACGCGCTCTCCTTCGGTGAGGATCGCCGTCACCGGCTCGCGGAAACGAAAGACCGCGCCGGCCCGTTTTGCTGCGTCATAGAAGGCGTGTCCCGCCAGTAGCGGAGAGCAGTGTCCATCCCCTGGTGAGAACGTGCCCCCTAGCAATCCTTCCGGGTTCAGATCGGGCACGATCTCAAGTAAATCATCTGCCTCATACCAGTGAATATCCAGACCTTGCGCATGCTGCACCTGCAACAACTGCTTGAGTACGTCACGTTCCTGGGGCCGGTAAGCCACAAAGCTATATCCCCCCGTCATCCACTCAATATTGTGTCCGTAGACCTCCTGCCACGTCGAGAAGAGATCCAGGCTGCGCAGGCAAAGCCGGATCTTGGCGGGGTCAGAATGTGTGGCCCGCACCCCGCCAATAGCAGACTTGTTGGAGCCTTGTCCCTGGCTGGCGCACGCATCCAGTACCAGCACCGATACCCCGGCCCGCGCCATCGCCCACGCTGCCGGAATTCCAACACTGCCCGCGCCAATAACGATAACATCACAGTGTGAAACGTGAGACGTGAAACATGGAGAACTGTCAGAAGGATGAGTTTTTTGGATTTGGGGAGTTGGACTTTGGAAATTTGCTTCGCCGCCCACCGGTACTCGGTACTCGATACTTGATGCGTCCTCCGTCTTATTCACTTTCCCTTTCTCACTTCTCACGTCCGCCTCTGCAAACACACCTAGCGGCACTTCCACGAAGAGAGGACGGCGAACCGTGCCGGTGACGACGTCGGCAGGGATGCCCTCTTCGCGGAAGAGACGGTGGATAAGAGCAGTACAGGTTTTGCCGCCGCAGGCCCCCATCCCGGCGCGGGTCACGGTCTTGATTTCGTTAAGGTCGCGGTAGCCCCGGTGAATGAGAGCACGAATTTCACCCGCCGTCACCCGCTCACAGCGACAAACAAGGGTATCATCGGTGAGCCTTACCTGCACTTCCGGCAGCGGCTCCCCCACCCACGATTCCTGCGCCCGGATGCCCGCGACGTGTTTGGCGATGGTCTTAGGTACACGTAGTTTGACGACAAGTGTACGGTCATTGCGTTTGAGGGCACGGACGCCTGTCACTTCCACATCGTCCAACATGTTGCCCACCGTGTCCAACACCGTCACCTTTTGGCCCACTTCCAATGACCGTTCCGCAAATTCGTAGGCCAGCGTAACGGTAGGGAAGGCGGCATCCTGCCGGTAATCCACCAACGTAATCGCCAGCCCGGGGCAGATGGTGACGCACTTTTCACAGCCCAGGCAGGACTTTTCCACGTAAGGTCCTAGAAACTTAGGAATTGCGCGGATATCCTCCGGATCAATATAGATTAATCCCTGCGGACATACGGAAGTGCAAGGGTTGCAGGGAATTTCCTGGGAACAGTGAAAGACAGGGAAGATACCCGACGTTTCCTCCGGGATGCACGCTACGATTGCCGCGCCGGGCTTCGACTTGAGAATATCGCCGGTCGCGCGCCAGGCATTGGGAACCGGCGGCACATCCACGCCCAACTCGGGCGCGAGTTCGCGCGCCATCTCGCGCCCACGAATCTTGCCGGAGAAAATAGCAGCCGAGGCCTCGGCAATCTCCTCTGCATCTCCGGCGGAGAACACTTGCATCCCATACTCGCGCGCCTTCGTGGCAAATTCATCCACAGGATCGAGTCCCACGGCAATCAACACCGTATCACAAGCAAAGGAACGTTCGGTGCCGGGGATGGGCCGGAAATGGTCGTCCACTTGTGCAACGGTGATGGATTCCACCTGATCCGTACCATTCGCGCTGAGAATAGTGTGAGAAGTATAAATAGGCACGCCCATCCGCGCCAGCTTATCATGGTGGACCTTATACCCGCCGCACTGCGGCAAGGCCTCCACCAATCCCACTACCTGGATGCCGGCCTGGAGCGCGTGATACCCCGCGATCAGACCCACATTGCCCCCACCGACGATAAACAGCCGCTCGGCAGCCCGCACCAGGTCACGGTTCACAAGCGTCTGGAAAGCCCCCGCGCCATACACTCCCGGCAGCGTGTTACCTTTAAAGACCAGCGACTTCTCCCGCGCCCCGGTAGCAACGAGCAACACACGCGGCCGGATGAGAACATACGCGGGGGAACTGAAGAGCGGGGGAGCAGAGGAGTAAGGGTGATGGTCTGCCCGCAATACTCCCACCCGCCCATCACTAAAGACGGCCAGGGCGGTAGTGTTTAGCCAAACGTCAATTCCAGGATGGCGCATCACATCGTTCGCCAGACGGGTGGCGATGTCAATGCCGCGCGTGCCGGCGTAGACGGCGTTAATATCGCCGAAGAAACGATGAGTTTGGAGGACAAGTTTCCCGCCGAGACGGTCTTTATCGTCTATCAAGAGGACATGTACGCCGTGCTGTGCCAGTTCTATCGCTGCCGACATTCCGGCGGGGCCACCGCCCAGAATGAGGACAGGAACCTCCATCACATCTGTCATATCCCGGTGTCCCCCATCCCGGTCCGTCACGCCAGCCACCTGGGGCAACACCGGCAGCCCGTCCAGCGGCTCAACGCGCATCCCGGGACGCACCGGCGTCATGCACGCCTTCACCGGCTGCCCATCGGCGATCACCATACACTGGGCACACTGTCCATTAGCACAGAAAATCCCCTGGGGCGCACCATCTTTATGATGGTGCCCGAACACGCGAATACCATGCGCGAAGAGCGCAGAAGCGATCATCTCCTCCACGCGCGCAGTTAAAGGCTTCCCCTGCCACATAAACGTAACAAGCTCGCCGGGTTCAACGGACAAAATTGGGTGCTGCTTAATACGGTAGTCGGTCATACGCCTCCTCTGGAAATCGAAAATTGACAAATTTAAAATCGACAAATTACCCTCTCGGTGATGGTGCATTGCACTTCAGAAAGTGCAATGCACCTATTTTCATCCTGCTGCTGGTGAAGGCACCACGTTAATGAGTAATTCCTCGTATAAAATATAGCTCTGAAAATAGGCCGCTAAAGCGGCAGTCTAAAGGGGGGTATTTTTGCGGGCGGGGTACCGCCCGCAAAAATACCCCTTTACTCCTCGGCCTTTAGGCCGTAACTTTTCATCCGACTGCTGGTGAACAACCAGCCGTTAATGAGATATGCTTCTTTATTTTAATAGAGATCAAAAGACTTAGAAACTGAAGTTAGTTATGGATTTTCCGTTATCCATCACCCGAAAGTTGCTAACATGCCATCCTCAGTCTATAATGCCAAATTGATTACTATTTACAAGGAGACACACTATGAAACGCTCTGAAATTAATATGATTATGCAAGCAGCGATGGAGTTTGTGCGCGAGCGGCAATTTTATCTGCCCCCCTTTGCGTATTGGACACCGGAGGATTGGCGCGGAAAGGGAAATGAGGTACGGGACATCGTCGCGTACAAGTTAGGTTGGGACATTACTGACTTTGGCAGGGGGAACTTTCACAAGACGGGCCTGCTGATGTTCACACTCCGCAATGGGCCAATGTTGGACAGAAAACCAGCCCCGGACGAGCGCCATAAACCCTACGCAGAGAAGATTCTCATTGTGGAAGAGGGACAGATCACGCCGATGCATTTCCACTGGAGCAAAATGGAGGATATCATCAATCGCGGCGGCGGCAACCTGGTTATCCAGGTCTACAATGCTACGGAAGACGAAGACATCGCCGACAGTGATGTCATCATCAGTGTAGATAGCGCATGGCGTACTGTGCCCGCCGGAAGCAAAGTCGTGTTGACACCAGGCGAGAGTATTACCCTCCCCCAATACAACTACCATCAATTCTGGGCCGAAGGAGGTAAGGTATTGGCAGGTGAAGTCTCGACCGTCAATGATGATGACATTGACAACCGCTTCCACCACCCGACCGGGCGATTCCCCATGATAGAAGAAGATGAAGCGCCGCTATATCTTTTGTGTACAGACTACACGCATTATTATAAATAAAACGTGGCATGGTTCGAGTTAGATCGACACTTTCCCCTTGTTTCGCCTGGAAATGTCGAGCTAATAAGCAAGGTTTCTGAACCTTGCCTAAAACGTCAAGCGTCAAACGTCAAAAACCACCTGACGTTTGACGCTTGACGACTCATTTCATCTCTTCCCAGTTATGCCCGACTTCGATATCCACCTTCAACGGGACATTGAGGGTATATGCCCTTTCCATCGCCTCGCGGACGAGGGAGATTGTTTGATCCAGTTCCTCCCGTGGCACTTCTAACACGACTTCATCATGCACCTGGAGCAGCATCCGCGCACGCAGACCGTTGTCTTTCAACATACGATGCATCCGGATCATCGCCAGTTTCAAAATATCTGCCGCACTTCCCTGGATGGGAGCATTGATCGCCATTCGCTGCGCGGCTTGCCGCTGGCTGGTCGAGGCTGTACTCCCCGGCCCCAATTCAGGGAAGTAGCGGCGGCGATGAAGCAGGGTTTCAACATAGCCCTGTACCTCGACCTCTCGTTGGATAGTATCCATGTAGACCTGTACCTTGGGGAACCGCTCAAAATAGCGCTTGATAAAGGCATCGGCCTCGCTTACTTCAATGCCAAGCTGGCGGGCCAATCCGTACGCGCTCTGCCCATAAATTAGACCAAAGTTCACGGCTTTCGCAATTCGCCGCATGTCATAGTTGACCTGATCCAGGGATACTTCATAGACTGCCGCCGCCGTTGTCGCGTGAATATCCTCGTTCCGCGCAAACGCTCCCATCAAGCCTTCATCTTCAGAGACATGTGCCATCACACGTAATTCTACCTGGGAGTAATCTGCGCCGACCAACACCCAACCATCTTCAGCGACAAAAGCGCGTCGCACCCGGCGGCCCTCTTCGGAACGAATAGGGATATTCTGCAAATTAGGGTTGACCGACGAAAGCCGTCCCGTCACCGCCCCCGTCTGGTGGTAGGAAGTATGGACACGTCCAGTCTTCGGATTTACCAACTGGGGCAACGCATCCACATAGGTGGATTTTAACTTGGCAAGTTCACGCTGCGCCAAAATACAATCCACAATAGGATGTTTGCCACGCAATCGCTCCAATACATCAGCGCGGGTAGAATAATGCCCAGACTTGGTCCTACTAATCCCCTTAGCCGGCAACCCCAATTGTTGAAAGAGTACATCTGAAAGCTGCTGTGTGGAATTCACATTAAATTCTGCGCCAGCATAATCATAAATCTCCTGTCCTAACTGCGCCAGACGTTTGTCCAACTCCTGGGACAAAGTGTGGAGCCAATCTATGTCCAGACGCACTCCATACATTTCCATCTCCAACAAAATAGGCAGCAAAGGCATCTCCATATCACGGAACAGGATCATTTGTTGCGCATCCAGGGTAGCAGCAAATTGTTGCGCCAGGCGGAAGGTCATATCGGCATCGGCGGCAGCATACGGCACAACCTGGGCCAATGGCACTTGGTCCATCGTCTTCTGATCGCGCCCGCGCCCGATGAGATCCGAGATTTCCGTCATCTGCACGCCTAAACGCATCCAGGCCAATGATTTCAACCCCAGATCGTGCGACGCCGGATCGATTACCCACGCCGCTACCATCGTATCAAACAAGGTCCCGGCAACCGGTAACCCATAACGGTGCAACATTTTTAAATCGTACTTAAGATTATGTCCATATTTGACAATGTTAGCGTCTTGCAACACCGGGCCCAAATGTTGAACGACCGCCGCCAAATCTAACACCGGTTCTTCTTCAGGCGCCCGCAAAGGAAGATACCAGGCTGTACCCGCGCAGTCGGTGAGCGCAATACCCACCAAATCCGCCATCATCGGATCTATTCCTGTCGTTTCAGTATCTACGGCAATGGCCCGCGCCAACTTTAAGCGCGCAATGAGGGCAATGAGAGCCTGCATATCGGCGACAAGATGGTATTGGGGCATTTCTGGATGGCCCGCTGCCTCCGCCGCAGATGGTTCGGAAAGTTCAGTATCAGATGCGGCAAACAACGAGAGTTGTCCGGTCGCGGGTGCCGGCGATTCCGCCAACCCGATGTTTGGCAACCGGTCAAGCAAAGACTGGGATTCTAATGCCTGGAGTATTTGAATAATCCGTCGCAGATCCACTCCCCGCTTCACGGCTGCCGATGACAGATCTAAGACAACCGGCGCGTCTCGCACGATGCGTCCCAGTTTTTGGCTCAAGTAGGCATCCTCGCGGCCCTGGCTGAGCGCATTGCGATACCGGGCGGAATGTTCCTCAAGATGCGCGTATACCTCATCCAGCGTGCCATACTGTTGCAATAGCTGAATTCCGCCCTTCTCCCCTACGCCTTTCACACCTGGAATATTATCCGAAGTATCCCCCATCAAGGCCTTGAGGTCAATCAATTGTGATGGTTCCAGGCCATACCGCTCTCGCACCTTTGCAGGGGTATAATAAATTGTATCTGAGAAACGCCGCCCGGAGGTGAGCACGGTCACGGTGTCGTCCACCAACTGCAACGCATCCCGATCACCGGTTACAATCAGCACATCCAATCCGGTTTCAGCCGCCTGGCGCGAGAGCGTACCCAACACATCATCGGCCTCATAATCCTCCAATATCACAATGGGAATCCCCAACGCCATTACAATTTCACGGATGCGCTCCATCTGTCCCCGCATCTCATCAGGCATCTTCTCCCGATGTGCCTTATACTCAGCGTACATCTGCACACGAAACGAAGGGCCTTTATCAAAGGTGACAATTATATAATCCGGCGATTCACTCTCTAGCACAGTGAACAACATCGACGTAAACCCATACGATGCATTGGTAAGTTCGCCGGTAGATGTCTGCAACGTCGTTGGCAAGGCGTGAAACGCGCGGTAAGCCAACGAGTGCCCATCAACTAAAACCAACTTTTGACGTGTCATGGCCCCTCCTCTGAAAATAGCGAATTGCGAATAACGAATTACGGATTCAATTTTTCATCCTACTGCTGGTGAACGCACCGCGTTAATGGGTAATTCCCTTGAAAATAGGCCGCTAAAGCGGTGGTCTAAGGGGGTATTTTTGCGGACGGGGTACCGTCCGCAAAAATACCCCCTTACTCCTCGGTCTTTAGGCCATAACTTTTCATCTAACCGCTCATTTGAAAACAAAACAGGGATGAAGTCACCTTCCCCATCCCTGTAAACTACCATTCTTAAGGGAGTATTTTTATATCCTGGCTGCACCAGGATATAAAAATACTTTTAAACATTCACGATGACTTTTGAACTACTTCCTTACCTTTAACGCTTCGCAATAATTAATCCCGAAGGTGTCGTCGTCTCACTCGCAGCAGAGGGAACAGGCTTCGAGGAAATCTTGGGTTGTACTTTTGACTCAGCAGCCGGGGCGGCACTCGCAGGCGCATACATTTGAGCTTTCGAGCGAATCTTCGCCAATTGCTCAGCCGTCTCAACCTCGTTATTCTCACGGCTATTCGCCTCCAATGCTTCTAAGAACTGGAAGAAAGTGGGTTGCAAAACTTCCCGATTTTGTTGAAGCATCTCGCTAAGGGCTTCCTCAGAAGGTGTCATCAACAACCGGCGCACAAAGACCAACTCCGGCGGCATAGATTCTTCCATGATCTGATTGATTATACTGACGATACCCTGCAAGCCTTCGATAGCCTCTTCATTTTCTTCCTTTTGCGCCGTGGCCAACTCAGAACGCAACACGTACATAAACGTGTCATCTAATTCAGACAGATGGCTGCGCGCCATGCGCATAGCATCCTCACTTACCATCATCTTAGTCAATAACTCGGCCCGCGCCATTGCGATTTCCTGCCCGGCCTGCATCACCTCATCCCGCAAATTCAACACACGCTTGCGCAGCTCAAACAGATGTTGTTTTTCCTCGGGTGAGACCTCTTTCATACGTCTGACCAAATTCTGGAAGAAAGCATAGTCCATCAATTGAAGGCCTGACTGCACTAGCATCGTGACCGTCTCATCATCGGGTGCATCCACTAACGCCTGAAGCAATGTCTCCCGCGAAGGGCTATCAAAAAAGCCCTGTACAACCTCAGTACGATGAGCAAGTCGCTGCCCTACTTCTGTCTCCTCTACCATATACTCATAAAGCCGCTGCATCTTGGCAAAATTTCGCTCGAAACTTTCTTGCTGCACAGATGACTGTGCACCTGCCGCTTGGACAGACTGTGCCGCTAAATTAAGCGTATATTGAAGCAGGCTAAACAGACCCTCATCTAAAAGCTCCCTGTTCTGTGCAGTCAACTCACTCCATTGTTCCTCCTCAGCCTGCAATAATTGCGCAAAAAATTCTTGCTGCTGGCGATTGCGGTCCATATCCTCTTCCGTAATTCCTTCCAACTCTAACACGCGCTTCACCAACGTTTCTGACGATATAAATGTCTCCGGCTGCAAGAGATACCCTTTGCGTTCCTCGGGGGGCAGAGCATTCATCAACTGGCGCGTCAGTGTTCCGGCAGCTTGCTGTCGCTGTACCTCAGTGTTCCCCACCCCCACGGGCAGATATAACAGCGCAATCTCTTTTTCAGGATCGTGATAAATAAAGGGAATGTTCAGCGCGCCGCCCGCGCCACAGGATGAACACACCGCCATATTCACAGATCCGCTAAGAATACGTCCACGTGCCTCGGGATCAACCCGGACATCAAGAATTTGTTCTACCGGCGTTTGGAAACGCGAGCCACACACCGGACACGAAACAGTTGTATAGTACCTAGATGGCATTGAAATCTACTCCTTATCCAAAATAACTTAAAGGGCCAATATAAACCCCACGCCCTATTCTAACGCATAACAGAAAAACTCAAAATGTCTGACGGACGAGAAAGGCTGTCCTACGTATCTGACAGGCTTTCCCGGTTTTACCCTTGCCACAACGCCAGGCCAGTTTCACAAGGCAGAGCAACGTAAAACGTTGCTCCCTGCCCCGGTGTACTGTGAACCCAACAGCGTCCGCCGTGAGCCTGGATAATAGCACGGGTCAGGTATAATCCCAGGCCGGTACCAGAGGTGGCGCGCGTCTCTGGGTTCTCAACACGATAGAAGCGATCAAAGATACGTTCCTGTTCCTCCAACGGAATTCCCACGCCTTGATCACCGACGGAAAGAATCACTTCCGCCGGCACTGCTTCGCCCTTGATGTATATTTCGCCACCATGAGGCGAATACTTGATTGCATTAGAGACCAGGTTATCCAAAACCTGCTCCAATCGCTGCGGATCACCACGAATGGTAGGGAAGGATTCTGGAAAATCTATGTGTAGGGTGTGAATTTGCGTCTGTGGCTGATAACGATCTACTACGCGACGGATAATCCCACGCAAGTCTACATCTTCCACATCACGGAAGGGCAGGCCTCCCGCTTGCAGGCGCGAAGCATCCAAGAGATCATCGACCAGCCGCGCCAGTCGATCTGATTCGTCAGCAATCACTTCCAACATCTCATCCACTAACATTGGATTACGCCGCGCCTTGGGGTTGAGCAAAGTTTCCGCATACCCCTTGATAATCGCCACCGGCGTCTTTAGCTCGTGGGAGACAACTGAGATAAATGTATCTTTAAGTACATCTGCCTCACGGAAGCGGGTTATATCACGCACAATGCCGATAATATTCAGCAACCTCCCAGAACGGCCCAATAAGGGGGCATACGTAATCCCAACTGAGACAAAACTTCCGTTACGCCGCCGTAAATCGCCTTCCACGTAGAGCGTGCGTTCCTCTCGATGTGGCCAGCCCTCCTCCATCGCATCTTCCAGGCGTAATTTGCTCTGCACAACAGCCCGTTGCGGCTTAGCAACTTGCCCGGCCCATACAATAACTTCATCATGATATAAGCCAATAGCATCCTGTGCAGACCACCCGGTCAAAGAGGATAACGCGCGATTCAGGCGTTCAATACTTAAATCCGGGCGCAATACCAGCACACCATCCGCGCTGGACTCTAGCAGCGCGTCCAGACGCCGTCGTTCTGTCACCGCCGCTTCATAAAAGCGCGCATTATTGACGGCAATAGCCGCATAGTCAGCAAAGCTTGCTAACACCTGGCGGTCATCTGGTGAAAAGCGCAAACTATGAGAACGGAAAATAAAAATGATACCCAGGAATTCATGGGTTTTATCACCGCCAGCAACCGCCAACACGATCATTGGAAGTGCAACAACCTGACGCAAGAGCAATCCAGTTTCCTCCGCAATGGCGCTTAACCTCTCTGCCATATCGGGAATGGAAAATTCCTCTACCTCGTCATATTCTGGAATCTCCTCCAATAGCGGGTTAAAGGCTTCTACTAGTGCGGGAGGCAGTCCATAACTGGCCGAAAAAGCAAACTCACCATCAGGGCCGCTGAGCGCGATCAGCCCAGATTGTCCCTGCAACATATCCACCGATGCTTGCAGGATCAAACGCAATACTGCGCGCAGATTAAGCCGCGAGACTATCGCGCGCGTGATGCTTAACAAATAATCCCGCTGACGGATACGGTAGTCAACATAACTCAGATTGAGGGACATCATTTCAATTCCCTATAACTCTGGTCTTTGGGGATGCGGACATCCGGCGGATGCGGACATCCGGCGGATGCGGACATCCGGCGGATGCAGATATCCGGCGGATGCGGACATCCGGGGAAACCAGGATTATAAAGCCTCAATAACATGGGTAAGAATAGTCAACGCTTCATCAATTTGAGGCTGGGTGACGTTGAGTGGCGGAACTAATCGCACCGTATTAGGACCGGCCCCCAACAACAGCAGTCCGTGCAAGAAAGCGTTGTGTACAATGCGATCGCGCAGAACCTTATCTCGTGCCTTGGAAACCGGGTCTTTGATAATCTCTATTCCGACCATTAAACCCCGACCACGCACGTCCCCAATAATGGGATAACGTGTCATCATCTCGCGCAGACGCCGCATCAAATAGGCTCCCATCTCAGTCGCATTATCCATCATCTCGCGCTCTAGCAAGCGCAACGTTGCCAGGGATGCTGCACAAGAGACAGGATTTCCACCAAACGTGCTGGCATGAGCTCCGGAGGGCCATGTCATCAACGATTTACGAGCGATCATCGCCCCTAGCGGCAAGCCGGAAGCTATCCCCTTCGCTATCGCGATAATATCCGGTTCCACACCTTCATGCTCAATCGCAAACCACTTTCCGGTACGGCCCATACCACTTTGAACTTCATCCAGAATTAACAGAATACCATGCCGGTCGCACAATTTCCGCAACGCCGGGAAAAAGGAGGGAGGGGGCACCACATAGCCGCCTTCCCCCTGGATAGGCTCCACCAAAATACCGGCGACCTCATCAGACGGCAATTTGCGACCCAACACCACCTCTTCAATATAACGGACAACCGCCTCGCCCTCATCCTGTGGATGTAGAGAGTCGTCGGGTGGATGCAGACATCCGTAACCCGACAAAACCGGGCGGTAAGGATTGGGGTATGGCACATGTGTCACCGAGGGCATAGTGGGAATAAAATAACTACGATGGACAGGCTTGCTGGCCGTGAACGCCAATGCCCCCATCGTCCGCCCGTGGAATGCTCCGTAGAAGGCAATAAAATAGTGCCGGTTCGTCGCATATAGAGCCAATTTGATCGCCGCTTCGATAGATTCCGCCCCAGAATTAGTGAAGAAAACCTGTGATGGTTCGGACATAGGCGCGATTCGCGTCAGGTACTCCGCCAATTCGATCTGCACCGGATAGTAAAAGTCAGTACCGGACATGTGCAGGAATTTCTCCGCTTGATCTTTGATAGCTCGCACGACATCCGGGTGACTGTGCCCGGTCGCCGTTACAGCTACCCCACTACTGAAATCCAAGTAACGATTTCCATCCACATCCCAAACTTCTGTCCCTTGTCCACGGGCCATCACGAAAGGATACCCACGGGTATAAGAGGGAGAAACAACCTGACAATCTCGCTCGACATAAGATTGCGCTATTGGGCCACGAAATTCTGGCATATAAAACTGCACCTCCAAAAAGATAGATTGATCCAGAACAATAATATCAGGGTATAAAAAAGGTAAATTCTTCAGCCATCTCCAAAGCCAGCCGGCTGGGGACTTGCGGAAAAATGCCTAAAATTAACGTTAGACCGATTAAAAGCATAATTAAGATAACAACGATTAAGTCCTCACGCACCGGTAATTTATCCACAGATTTCGGCAGAGGACTTAACAGAACACGAATAGCGCCCACCAATCCCATCATCACGCCCCCGCTTCCTAACAATGCCAGGGTGGCTTGGAAAAGATTAGTTTCGGCAACCAGGCGATATAAGGCCCAGCGCGCTGCAAATCCCAGGGAGAGAGGGAAACCAGCCATGGCTATTCCGCCCACCAGAAATGCCATCGCCCGCCACGGAGCGCGCCAGGCAGCGCCTTCCAATGCTTCCGTGCTATCATCCCCCTCCCCTAAACGCCGCAGACCATCAAGCCCCAACGTCATCAAGGCCAACGCCAGGGGACGGGCCAACAACGTCATCACAGTCAGTGCAATTCCGGTCACCTGCTGTGTCCCCAGTGCAATGAACATTGCGCCATTATCTACCAGTGTTGCATATCCTATCAATCGCCCCAGTCGCCGCTGAGACGCAGCTAACGCGCCCCCGATCACCATCATGAACAATCCCAACGAAGTAAAGAGAGGGCCAAAAAATGCCTGGCTGCCCAACCAACTATAAGATTGCAGATAGGTCAAAAGCATAAACCAAACAGTGCCCAGGTTGACGGTAAAAATAAATGTCACCACGGGGGGCGCGCCGTCATGAGCAACGGTAGAAAGCCACGACTGGAAGGGTACAGCACCCAGCAAAATTGCGAAGGATATTCCCAATAATGCAGTTGAAGCGTTGAGCAACCCCAGATCATTCGGAAACAACGTGTACTGTTCCAATAACAGTTGCGTAATCATCAGCCCTGGCAAGGCCAGGGTCGCATAAGTCATATAGCGCACTCCACCTTTAGTGACATAGAGTGCCCCCCCCCCATCAGCCCTGTTCACCGGCTCATGAAGCGGAAAAACGGAAAGGACAGCCGCCATTTCCACCAATAGGGCCGCATAAACGACCTGTTGCACCAACAAAGTTCCGGCAAGCAATGCCACCATAACCATTCCAATCGGGAAAAAGTTAGAATGGCGCAATAACCGCCACCCGACCACAAACATTGCTCCCGTGGTTAGGAAAATAAAACTCAGGGGTAACTGATCTACCGGCTCAACCAAAAGGACCCGCCCCAAGATAACCAGGGGTTGTCCCAAATCAACACCTATAACTCCCATAAACCATGGTTCATCAAGCGGGGCCGCAGCTATCCACAGCGCCAGGGAGACCGTCGCGATAGCGCCGCCCCAGGCCATAAAGGCCGTCCACCGGCGCAGTATTTGCAATATTGCCCCAACCACCAAGGGGACGCCGATCACTATCATAGGGCCGGGGAGAATCACTCAGGCACCTCCACCACAGTTAGATAAGAAGATGCCAGCCCTACCAATAAACTCACCATAACCATCAATCCTGTAACCACTAATCCAGGCTCCTGGGAAGAATAAAAAATATCCAAGCTCATCAATAAATTCAACATTCCCACCCCCACAGCTACCGGGTCATCTTCTTCCGTGCCCAGGAAAAGAACCGCTAAAACAATCAGGAAAAAGCAGGCTAATGCCAAGTCTCCGGAAACGAAGGGTAATGTATAACGCTGTGAAGCTAAGGAAGCGATCACCGTCATTGTGAGCAAATACAGCAATCGAAAAGGGATATTGGCAGCCCATTGCAGACGGATTCCACGTTCCTTAATGGTTTCCTCTCGAATACGGGCACTGATAAACAATGCCCCACAAATCAACCACCCTACCAGGATTTTTAACAGGGCGATCTCCGGACGTGTTTCAAAAATCTGCATAAAGAGGACACCAACGAACAAATACTGCGCCAACAGTGCAAAAAAGCGCAAACGCCATTCCGCAATCAGATAAATAATCGCTCCACTAAAAAATATCCCCCACACCGCGGGAATAGCCACCAGCGCGGACAGACGATTTAACCAGATGATAAACGGGGTCATCGATTCATTCCTACCAATAAAATTAACAACATCACCAACAGGGACCACACCACCGCGCCGCTACCCTCAAAAACCTCTGCCCCCACACGAAGCAATCCCAATAAATGTTCGGTCCCGCGCCATATCGCGCGATAAAACCATTGCAAATCGAATATTTCCAAAAACGCCAAGCCCGTTTGCATCCACTTGCGGGTCACATTTCCCCAACGCACCAGGGCAACTGTCCCTAGTACGCCCAACAGCCACAAAAACAACGGGCCTACTTGCGATTGGACATCATACGGAATATGACGGTCATACGGAATATAACGGTCATACTCAATATAACTTTGAACAGAATCTTGTAATACACTTTTCTCTTGAGAGAAATCGGAGGTTATCCAAAACGACGATCCCAAAATTCCGACAAGTATAAACAACAAACCCAATACAAAACCAATCTGCAACCAGGACCAGGGCAAAACACTTCTACCCGAGGCCGGTCTCATAAGCCACTGTAATAATACCGCCCCAGCCACCGCCATACCGAGCAAAAAAACAACACGCCAGAGCCAGGAAACACTTGTCAAAATTACACTGTACACTTCTCCCAGAGGCGAAGGAGGTACGCCCAATAGAAACAAGAAAGCCAACCATCCAGGCCATGACCAGGCGATTCCCCACACATCACGACCTCGAATTAACATAAACAATGCATTAGCGCTCACCCATACTGTAGCTCCAAGCAGCAAAAAACGCCCATCCCCTATCAGCATAGCTCCCACGGCAATGACATTCAGTAAAGCGCGCCCAGCCCATAAAACAGATAGTTGCTCACGGCTGGCCCAAGCCATAAGTCCCATCCAAAAAACTGAAAAGATGCCCCATAAAGGCACAAATGCCGGCACCTCCACCAATCCAGGCAACAAGAGAATACGATACAGCAAAGCCAGGCCTGATATGGGGCCTAACAAATACACCAGACTTAATGCCGGTGCGCGCAAAATACGCTGCGGGAAGATGATTTGGAAAGGATAGAATCCCACCCGCATTAGGGCCGCAACAATGAGCAGTATTAACACAGAAGCAGAAGGCCACATTAACCACCACAACATGCTCTCCCCTTCTTGCTGCAAAAAGAGGGATACCATCCACAAAATAATAGATGCCCCCCCCTGGATCGCAAGGCCCAATGTCACACGCTCCCCCTTTGCACCCACCATCAATCCGGCCACACCCCATAACAGATCGAAAACGGCCCAGGCCGCCAGTGTCGTCAACAATGTACCGCTAAGTAAAGTGACCCAGATAATAGGTAAGGCAGCTACAACCAGGGTTCCTGCCAAGGGTAACGATTCCCGACGTTCCACCATTTCAATCCACGCGGTACCGCTAAAGGTTGCCCCAAGTCCCAAACCAAACCACCACACGGCTGGCGTCATGTCTAGCAAGATTTGCCCTTCCAACACTGTGACCGGCAACCAAGCAGAAAACACCCAACGTTCCACGACGGGCAAAGTCAACCATAACAGTGTCATCGCCGTCAAGCCAACAGCCGTGATCAGTTTACGCAAGGGGTGCAATAGGGGTAATAATTCAATCACCAGCAACAGACACGCGCCGGTTAACCCTGTGTAGAATAATAATGGATAATGTCCCATATAAATAAATAAAACTCCTGTGAAGGAGATTATACCACATCCCATACAATCTTTGACTTACACATCCGTTGCGGTAAAATAGGGGAGAGCCAAGTTATAGGGGCAGAATTTATGGAACCAACTATTTTAAATCAACGGTATCACCTCGTAGAACTGGTCGGCGCGGGCGGAATGGCCACTGTCTATCGCGCGTATGATCAATTACTAGAGCGCTATGTAGCCGTCAAATTTTTGCGCGAGCCTTACGCCAGTAATCCCGCTTTTCGCCAACGTTTTCTGGAGGAAGCGCGAGCGGCTGCGCGCTTGGATCATCCCCACATTGTCCGTCTTTACGATGTAGGAGAAGACGAACAGCATCGTCCTTACATCATTATGGAAATGGTGGAGGGGGAAGACCTCAAAGCGGTCATTCGACGTTCTGGGCCCCTATCTGTACCCCGCGCGCTGGAGTTAGCCCGTCAAATCTGCGCGGGGGTAGGACATGCACATCGCGCCAGTCTCATCCACTGTGATCTTAAACCGCAAAATATTCTGGTCACACCGGAGGGGGAAATTAAAGTCGCCGATTTTGGCATTGCCCGTGCCTTTCAAGGGGATATTGACACTTCAAAACCCGAGGAAAAAGTGATTTGGGGTAGCCCTCATTACATATCGCCCGAACAAGCCACGGGTCGGACGCCTACACCCGCATCAGATGTCTACAGCATCGGCGTCATAATGTACGAGATGCTCAGTGGTGTCCCGCCATTCCACGATCCCGATCCTACAACGTTGGTGATGAAGCACTTGCGTGAGGAACCCGCCCCACTTACATCGCTCAATCCCCGTATTCCACCGATGTTGGAATGGTTAGTCCGAAAAGTACTCTCCAAAGAACCGGCCAACCGGTATCGTAATGCGGATCAACTAGGAATTGCAATTGACGAATACCAACGTCAAGGCGCAGTCACGACTGCACCGCATCATTCCGCAACCTCTGCCACCCCACCTCCCCCAACAACGGTATCAAGTCTGACCACGCCAGTACCTGATGTTCAGGAACATGAGGTATCCCTTCATCAGCGACAAGAAGGTCCCGATTGGATACTTTGGGCCTTGTTAGTAGTTGCGGCGGTTACTGTAATTGGATTGATTCCTTTGTGGGGATATGTCTATCAGATATATACTACGACCGATCCTATCCCTACAGTTCTACCTGTCGTGAACACGCTTACACCAGAACCTGATATAGAAATGGTCAGCGTTCCCAACCTGGTTAGTTTAAGTGCGACGGACGCACAGCGACTGGCCGAAAGCCTGGGATTGCAAATCCAGGTGCTTGGAGAGCAAGAAGCCAGCAACGCGCGCCCTGGCGCCATCCTGGAACAAACTCCCAACTCTGGCACCCAGGTTCCTGTCGATTCTACCATCAGCGTGGTTATTGCCGCCGGGCGCGTCTTTGTACTGCCGGATGTTGTAGGGTATCAACTGGATGTCATCCAGGGAGGATTAGAATCCGAGGGACTCTTACTCAAAATTGATGAAATTCGTGACACAACCCCTAAAGGACAGGTATTGAAAAGCGATCCGAGTGCGGGAACTCAAGTGCGAGCAGGCAATACGGTTACCCTAACCGTGAGTGGCGGGATGGATCTCCCGCTGGGACTCAATGTCAATCTCAACAATCAGATTATCCTGGAGCAGGCCCAGGTATCGCAACTCGAGCTTCATTCAGGAGAGATGTTGCCCGTTACATTGCGTTGGCGCTGCATAAAAGCACTGGATCGTTCTTACAAAGTATTCATTCACGTACAAACGATGGATTTTCAGCTTATCACACAACAAGACATCGAACCCGTGAACGGGATTCGCCCTACCAATACTTGGACACCGGGAGAGATCATCAATGATCCCCACCAATTGCCCATTCCAGACAATACCCCGGCAGGCACATATCAGGTCCGTGTGGGGCTTTATGATCCGGAGGACCGGCTCCCTGTTGTAGAGCCAGGGCAAGCGCAAGTTGTAGATGATACCATCTTCATCACTCAAATTGAGGTAGTGCCCTAGAAAATCGGTAAACTGCTGAATTTAGGGTATAATAAGTTTAATAAAATTAGGATCATACCCAATAGTGTGTTTATCAGATGTGAGTCGCCTCTGCATATATGAGGTTTTGGAGGTTTTATGAAATCGCGACAAGGAAATAGTAGTTTTGTGTATTTAATCGTTATTGCTGCTGTGTTGTTCCTGGTCTACAGTTACATTGCCGGGGGCACTACGGCGGCTACCACAGTACCTCTTAACAAAATTGCCGAAGATGTTCAGAACGGCAAAATTTCTAGCATTTTGGTCAGTGGGAATGAGCTACAGGTCACCTATAAAACGAAGACAGAGTCAGGTGAGAAGTTAGTTCTCTCCCGTAAAGGGTCGGAGTCCACGCTTATGGAACAAATGCGCGCCCTGGGTGTAGAGGAAGAAACACTCAGGCAGATCAGCATTGAAATAAGTGAACCTACGGATTGGGGTACGCTAGTGAACCTGGGAGTGACGCTGTTAGGCATGGTAGTTTTAGGGGTGCTGTTTTATTTCTTCATCCGGCAGTTCCAGGGAGCCAATAATCAAGCTCTCTCTTTTGGCAAAAGCCGCGCGCGGATGTTCACCGGAGACCGGCCTACGGTCACATTTGAGGATGTCGCCGGGATTGAAGAATCTAAAGAAGAGCTAAAAGAAGTGGTGGAATTTCTCAAAGAGCCACAAAAATTTATCAACCTTGGTGCGCGCATCCCCAAAGGTGTACTGTTGGTAGGAGGGCCAGGTACAGGTAAGACGTTACTGGCGAAAGCGGTAGCAGGCGAAGCCGGCGTGCCCTTCTTCAGCATTTCCGGGTCAGAGTTCGTGGAAATGTTCGTAGGTGTAGGCGCCAGCCGCGTGCGCGACCTCTTCGAGCAAGCAAAACGTCACAGTCCATGCATTGTCTTTATTGATGAGATTGACGCGGTAGGACGATACCGTGGCGCAGGATTAGGGGGATCTCACGATGAACGCGAGCAAACTCTAAATCAGATTTTGGTAGAAATGGATGGGTTTGACACAGACACCAACGTGATTATCGTCGCGGCGACCAACCGTCCGGATATTCTTGATCCGGCCCTATTACGACCGGGCCGTTTTGACCGGCGTGTAGTGATTGATGCTCCCGATATCAAAGGACGCGAAGCTATTTTTCGCGTCCATACCCGGGGCAAGCCGGTAGCCGCAGATGTGAGTCTACAAGATCTGGCACAATCTACACCCGGTTTCGTTGGAGCGGATATAGAGAATTCAGTTAATGAAGCGGCCATTCTCGCTGCCCGTCGTAACAAACGGCGCATAGGAATGGCTGAATTCCAGGATGCTATTGAGCGCGTGATCGCCGGCCCCGAACGCCGGAGCCGGGTTATCTCCGAAGAAGAGCGGCGTGTGTTTGCTTATCACGAGGCCGGACACGCAGTTGTTGCACATTTGCTACCCAAATGCGATCCGGTGCGCAAAGTTTCTATCGTCTCACGTGGGTTAGCGGGAGGCTACACGCTCACAATGCCAGAAGAGGACCGGTATATTGTCCAACGCAGTAAGATTGAGGATGAAATGGCTTATGGACTAGGAGGGCGCGCTGCCGAAGAAATCGCACTCCATGAAATCAGTACCGGCGCATCTAGTGATCTGGAAAAAGTGACCCAGATGGCGCGCGCAATGGTCATGCGCTATGGGATGAGCGAGAAACTCGGCCCTCTGGTCTATGGACGCAAGGAAGAATTGGTCTTCCTGGGTAAAGAAATAGGCGAACAACGCGACTATAGCGAAGCAATGGCGGAGGCCATTGATGCAGAGGTCAAGGATATTATCACACGCGCCTATCAACGCGCCAAACACACATTGATGGAAGCCAGAGAGCAACTGGATCGGGTGACCCACAGTCTGCTGGAACGCGAGACACTTTCGGCCGAAGAGTTTATTACGATCTTTGAGGGTCGTACCCTTCCAAAACAGCAAGAACAAGAAACCAGCAGCACACCGGCAAGCGCAAGGGTTCAGACGCCAGCTCCGGTCGCAGTGTAAATGGAATCCACACATAAAAAATCCCGCTCAACAACGGCGGGGTTTTTTATGTGCAAACCTCACATTATTAAGCGCAGGATTTAAATTGCAACCGCTCATTGTTGCCCATTGTGGAGATAGACGAAACGCACCAGAAAGTACGCCGACGGCATTTAGCTCTGCAATTGACAAAGGGGCAGATGCCATCGAATTCGACGTGCATCTCACCAAAGACGGATACCTGCTGATTCATCACAATTACTACCTGGGCAGAACTGAAAATGGCAATGGGTATATCGAAGAACACTCATTCCAAACGCTGAGAGAACTGGATATTGGAAGTTGGTTTGATCCAGACTTTGCTTCAGAAAGAATGTTAACATTGGAAGAAGTATTAACGTTAGGGCGAGGGAAAGTTCGTTTTGAGATAGATCAGTTTTCTACAGATAAGTTAGATCTGGCATTACGTCTTAGAAACATACACAACAGGGTTGGTTAATCATGAACATAAGTTCTCAAGTTTCTATTACCGTAAGTTCCCTCACCCGCCCTGATGAAATTGCTGTGTGCGCGCGGATGATGGCGACATCGGAACCGTGGATTACACTAGGTCGGGATTATGAAGCAGGGATAAAAACGCTGACAGCCCCGGGAAAAGAAATCTACCTTGCCAGGATAGAGAATGACATTGTAGGATTCACCATCCTGAATATGCGCGGGGCCTTTATCGGCTACATCCAGACCCTTTGTATCGCGCCGGAATGGCGCAGTCGGGGCATCGGAAGCCAATTGATCGCATTTGCGGAAGAAAGGATTTTCCGTGAGAGTCCCAATGTATTTATGTGCGTCTCCTCTTTTAATCACAATGCGCAACGCCTATACCAACGACTTGGCTATGAAGTTATAGGTGAATTAAAGGATTATCTCGTGACAGGACATTCGGAGATTTTGTTAAGAAAGATGATCGCATCTTTAAGCGACTTTGCAAAGAATCCCCATCCGGCGGAACACCCGTAGCATCCCAGTACGTGAGATAAATATGTTCAGCACGCAACCCACAATAAGAGATGCCAAAGGGTATAGAGTTATACCGTCTATGGAAAGACTAAATGAGCATATATACCTGGTTAGCACCTTATTATCAAAAAGTATTCCCGGTGAATGAAGCCCTTATCTCCCTCCTCGCTCAATATACGTCAAGAGAAGGAAATATATTAGATATTGGCTGTGGGAACGGGCAATATGCCGCATTGTTAGCCGCACGTGGCTATGCCGTCACAGCCATAGATAGCGCCCCAGAAATGATCACAATTGCACGTAGAAACGATCCAGTGAGTGAGTATTATGTGCTGGATATGCAGGCTATAGATACACTGCCGCAGACTTACACGGGGATTGTTTGCCTGGGCAACGTCTACGCCTATCTACCACCAGAAGAAAGATCTCCTTTTCTTAATAAGGTATACCGTCAACTAGAACCCGATGGCATCTGGATCGTTCAATTGGTTAACTGGGATGTGATTATCCAACGCACAGAACATCATTTCCCGGATAAGGTCATTGAGGAAGAAGGGGTGATGTTTCGCCGAACCTACACAAACATAACCCCCACAACAGTGCAATTCAAAACCGAGCTATTGCGTAGGCAGACCATCATCGCGCAAGACACACAACAGTTATATCCACAACGGGTTGCGGAATTGAAAAACCTACACCAGGAAATCGGGTTCCAAATGACGGGGCATTTTAGCAACTTTAACCAGGCCCCCTACCAACCAGAGACCAGCGGCGGCAGTGTCTTTGTCTTTCAACGTTAGTTTGACGCACGCGGTAACAATAACTCAACCACCAGTCCTGCTTTTTCTGGGCGATTGTAAGCCCGGCAATTTCCACCCGCGTTCCACACCAGGATAGCGACCAGAGGTAACCCTAATCCCAAACCGGGTATTTCCCCGGTAAAATAGCGGTCACTCTGGTAATAAGGTCTCCAAATATGCGCGAACTGCTCTGGGGGCAAATGGCGGCCATCATCCACTACTTGTAGGCGCAGCATGGATGCGTCAACAATAGTCAAGGACACTTCGATAACTGGTGTATGAGATGGGTGAAATTTCTGAGCATTCTTTAACAATTCCATCAAGACCAATGTTATATCTTCACGCGATAATTGCACAAAAGCAGTCACATCAGCAGCTCCATAACATAGAGATTCCAGGTTAAGCTGTTCCTGAATTTCAGCAAGCACATCCGGTAATTGCCGCACATCAAATATGCCGCCAGGTGCTATGCCACTAACGCGTTCCCGATAGGCCAAAATCGTTTCAAGTGTACTGTGCAAACGTTGGGTTCCCACTTGAGCTAACTGTAAATATTCCCTACGCTTCTCCGCGTCAAGTGTATCCCCAAACTCCGCCACAATATCTATGCCCCCCATAATATGTGTCAATGGTGTACGCAGCTTATGAGAGATCAAAGCGTGAAATTCGTATATCCCCTGATATGCGCTTATTTCGCTGGTGATATCCTGCAAGCGCACTACCCAACTCCCACTACTTTCCTGTGCTAACGGAAATACGGTAACGGCTAACCACAACGCGGTAGTCTCAAAAGTCTCCGGCCGTACCAGATAACAGGGAGAAATATCAGAAACGGCCAATCGCTGGGCAGGCCAGTGTTCCCAGGCTTCGATTGGCTGAAGCTGGTAATGACGGCGGGCGAGCGCAAGGAAAGAGCTATCAGGGATAGTGCTATCAGGGATAGTGCTATCAGAGATAGTGCTATCAGAGATAGTATCTATAGAAAGATTAAAATATAAGCGGGCAGTAACGTTTAAATAGCGGATATTCCCCCCTGCATCCAGGATCAAGATACCATCCTGCGAATTTTCAACCAGCCACTCGAACTTGCGTCGTTCTTCGAGCAGGTGACGATAACGGTTGAGACGAATAATAGTACGCACACGGGCTTTCAACAAGGCCGAGTCAATCGGTTTAGTCAAAAAATCATCAGCTCCTGCCTGGATGCCCTCAATATGAGCATCTCGGTCTTCCAACGCAGTCACCATAACTATCGGAATTTCGGCCAATTCAGGATCGGCGCGTAACCGCCGGCAAACTTCAAAGCCATCCAGATGGGGCATCATCACATCCAACAACACAATATCCGGCGCAATGTCCTTTATTTGTGCCAGGGCTTCTAAGCCACTGGAGAGTGATATCAGATCGTAATCCTCACGCCACAGGTAATCTTCTATAATTTCGCGCGCACTAGGTTCATCATCTATAATCAATACACGGGGCTTCTCATCCATTATGCTTTCCTTAAAAATTAAAAGTATCAATTACAAAAAGGGTCAATTTATGTCTAGATAATTCTCAATCAAGCTAAGCAATTCCCTCAATTCCACCGGTTTACTGACATAGGCATTGACCCCCGCCGCTAAACAACGTTCCCGATCACCAGGCATAGCTAATGCCGTGAGAGCAATAATAGGTACTGTTTTTAAGTAAGGATCGGCGCGCAATTGATATGTCGCTTCCAGACCATCCATTTCCGGCATCTGAATATCCATCAAGATCAAATCAGGGTGGGCTTCACGCGCGAACTGAACGGCCTCAATCCCATTATGAGCTATGAGCATCCTATATCCCATCGCCTGCAAATACTTAGAAAAAGTATTGATGCTATCTTTATTATCCTCTGCCAATAAAATAAGAGGAGCGTTTTGTTCTATTGGATAACTAAGAGCTACAGTATTCACGCCCACCTCTGCCACGGGCACAGTTGCTCCAGATACCCTGGTTCCATACACAGGTAGCCAAGGCAAAGAGACAGTAAAACGGCTGCCTTTTCCCATCTCGCTTTCCAGCTTTACCTTGCCGCCATGCATCTCCGTGAGAAGCGCAACCAAAGCCAACCCCAGTCCAGTTCCCGTATATCGCCGCGCAAGTCTGCTGTCTAACTGCACAAAAGGCTGAAATAACCGCGTCTGATCCTCCGGTGCAATACCGATCCCGGTATCCCACACAGTAAAATGGAGACGTTCTTCCACAGCGTCCCCCACAACTTCAAAACCCACTGCGCCACCGATGGGTGTAAACTTGACCGCGTTACTTAATAAGTTGACCAAAATCTGCTTGAGTCGTCGCCCATCGGCCTGAATTGCGTGGGATACCACCTTGCTATCCAATTCATAGAAGATTTTAATCTGCTTTTGATGAGCTGCCTGTTTAATCATGCGCAGACTGGTTTCACAAACCGAAGGGATGAAAACAGGTTCAATGTGCAACTTGAGTTTATCCGACTCGATCTTCACCACATCAAGAATATCGTTAATCAACGATAACAAATGGCGTCCACTTTCCTCAATCGTGCGCAATGAGGCAACCTGTTTCGCGTTAAGCGGGCCAAAGATACCTTCCTGCAGGGTCTCGGCCTTTCCCAGGATAGCCGTTAAAGGGGTACGCAACTCATGACTCATTGTAGCCAGGAACTCATCCTTGGCCCGCGCGGCACGGGTGAGTTCGATATTCGCCTGACGTAAATCGGCGGTGCGCTCTGCAACTCGCCGTTCCAATAACGCGCGTTCCGCTTCCAAAGCGGCCTCTGCTTGTTTACGCGCGCTCAAATCACGCACGATACTCTGAATATGGAGGGGCTGGCCCGCATCATCTTCAACAACAAGCATATTAATTTCCACCGGCAACAAAGTGCCCTGTTTGGTCCGAAAGGTACACTCATACAAGGGCAAAGAACCTTGTTCCAACAATGCGGCACGTCTATTTTCCGAATCACCATACTCATCAGGCAACACAACCTCGCGGACGGAAAGTCCGATTAACTCGCCCATCTCATATCCCAACATCTCGTGCGCGCGACGATTGACAGCGATATGGATACCATCCAAAGTGAGGATGAAAACGCCGTCATTCGCACGTTCAAAGAGTGCGCGATAACGTCGTTCGCTCTCGCGAAAGGCTTCCTCGGCCAATTTGCGTTCAGCAAGCTCCTGCTGTGCCGCGTCATATAACCACGCATTCTCAATTGCTACCGCAATTTGACCGGCAAGCGTTTGCATCACCAGGACATCATCCTCATCAAAAGCATTAAGATACGTGCTTTGGATATCAAGAACTCCCACCACTTCATCTTGTACTCGAATCGGTACACTCAATTCAGAGCATGTGGGAACGAGATCGGGGTACAGGTTGACATAACGTGATTCGTTTTCCACATCATTCGACAATAACGTTACCCCGTACTGTCCTACCCAACCGACCATCCCCTGTCCTAACTCTAAATGATGATGTGGTGGAAAGAGATCGGCGAACTCGCCGACTTTCGCCCGCATCACAAACTTCCCCCACTCACGATCCAGGATAAAGATGCCCACATGACGGTAGCCAAAATTTTCCTGTACCAGGTGAGCAGCCCGTTCTAACACGCTATCCAACTGTGACACAGCAGCGATTCGTTCCCCAATATCATTCAAGAGCACTAATTGAGCCACCCGCCGTTCTAATGAAATTTCCACTCGTTGACGTTCGAGTAGTTCTCGCTGCGCCACACTATATGATTTAGCGTTTTGTACTGCAATAGCAGCCACATTGGCCAACGCCATGAGCAGTTCGATATCCGCTTGCGTATAAGCTTCCGGCAGATGGCTATACAATTGCAATACCCCAATCGTCTTCCCTTCAGTCCTTAAGGGTAAATAAAGAGCGGATCGCAACACTGAACCTGTTTGCATGGCTTGCGCCAAAAATACCTCACCGAGAGTTTTGTTGTCCTCGGCATTAGGCTGTCGGGAAGCAATCTGAGATAGAGTTGAAGTAACTGCGTCAAAATCATCGGAGATATACAAAAACTGCCCGGTATGGATAACCTGACTCTGTGTTCCCGTACCTGGATCTAGTAACGGAATCGGAAAAACCCATGTCGCGTCTACAACAGAGCCATCATAAACCGCATACTCGGTCCGGATATGGTGGGGATCGGCATCATAAAAAGAGATAGCGAACGCCTGCACATCCACTAAGGCTTGAATATGTGTATAAATAGTATGGTACACTTGCTCAAGGTCACGAGGGTCGCCTAATGCCAGGGCCAATTGGCTTACAGCAATCTGCTGCGCCAATAACGATTGATGGGACTGTTGCAGCGTTTTTTCCGCATGCTTGCGCTGCATAATATCACCGGCCCCACCAGCTATGGAAGGCGTTTTCATTATACCCCCTTGAGTATACACTCACGGATTGACAGCCTTTCCAGTCTGTCCTACGCCATATTATGGACAATAGGGTGATAGCAAGACCAACTCGCGCAACACTGTCTTTCCCCCGGAACTAACACCCACAGCGCGGCGAGCAGGTTGGCAAGCTTGGCCGTTGACCACAATCACATCCGTTGCCAACGGTACTCCGTCTACCCAATAAACGTAGGACTGCCTATCTCCCCCTTGTGCAATAAGACGTAGTTGCGCCACCCAACTCTCATCAAAGGGTGACGGGCCCCAGGTCAGCAATTCCCAATCCAACTGAAGATCATCTGAGAGGATAGGTCGCCCAATCCGTGAAGGGGCATCCTGGAACTGATACGATATCAATATTTCATTCTGGCTGCAATCGGCGACGAACTGCACAATCACATCCATTGCCATAAACTCCGGTTCCTCAAGACGCACCAAAAATACTCGTTCTGCACTGGTAACTTGCGCATCCAGGAAAAAAGTCACTAATCCCTCGTCTGACAGCCGCTGCTGGTCGACATTTACACCGGCCAGGCCCTCAATACGCACAATGGGAGCAGATGCCGACACGGTCTTCAACGCAGAACGTGTCTCACTATCAAAATACACATACAACAACGGCGTATCACAAGCGTTTGCAGTGGCTTGCACCGTCGCCAGCAATTGCTCACGATGGAAAGGATATATGGCTTCAAAATGTTCGAATCCCGGCGGTACTGTATTTGGCACATCTTCCCCAAATAAAGGTATCAATGCAGAAGAAGGAGTTATAGCCGGTATGGGGGTCTGAGTCGACATCAGTGGCTCATGATATACGCCTTCCGTCGGCCCGACTTTGGGCGTCGCGAGCGACCCTGTAACCAAGGAATCGGTAATAGTCACAAATAAACGCCCCAACCGCGGCGCCACGAAAAAAAGAAAAATACACAGCAGACCAATCGTCGTTCCAACACCCACCCCAACTTTATGACGCGCCAGCCATTGCAGCCACGCCGTACGCTCTGGCAAACTTTGGGATTCGCCCTCTATACCCGGTCTTAGCGTAGTATCCGGTAATACCCCCGTGCGATCATAGATGTAGGAAGCCCAATAGTTAAGATTAGCTCGCAATTGGTTACGCTTATGTGGGTCACCAATATTGACAGACATAAGGCACGCGCGCTCAATATAAGCATGGATTTTGACTACATCCAATTCCCCCTCATTCTCACTTTCCTCTAACAAATTTAAGTGTTCTGCTTGTAGCGTTTCAAAATCAGTCATCTTGCAAACTCCCCAACACTACCTGCGAAAGATCATATAATTCCCCCGCCGTGTCGCGCAAGTGCTTATCAGCAAGGTACATCTGTCGATCAGCAACATCGGTGAAGTTATACGTCGTATCGTATAATGCCAGCAGGTCAAATTCGCCCGGCTGCAAGAGCACTTCAAGCTGTTTTTGTGCCATCCGTAACTCTATCGCCCAACGCGGCCCACGCAAGCCGGCCTCAGTCTCCATCAAACGCTCCGAGGCAATATGCGAGACCTCATCAGCAGCCCAATCCAGCAATAGTTTTACTTTGTTCGCCACCGGACGCCACAAACGCTGCAAAGATCGCAATGTATTTCTATCGCTCCCCGCTTCCCGCGCATCCAATCGCTCCACTTCTCTGGAAAACTGATCCATCACATAAATAATATCGTTCAGGTAATTATGAAGTTCTTTCCACTCGTAAAGCTGCACGTGAAGCGTTTGGAATTTCGCCAGTATCGACAGCAAACGTTCCGGTTCCGGATCATCGTCAGGCAAAACTTCGCGCAAAGCTCCTACCAGTTTGGGCACATCCAACTGGTAATTGTAGGTAACCTTATCCCCACTAACAAAGTCACCATCCCCCACTATATTGGCCTGGGCGCCATAAACGGTCATACCTTGTTGATCGAGTACAACATCAGGGTTAGGGGGGGTGACCTCATCGCTCCACAGCAGGCCAGAACGCAGACGCATAAAGAGAACAGGAATTGCAACACCCGGTTGCCCCAAGGCCAGCAATGCACTACGCGCCTCATTCATCGCCACATCTACCGCTGCTGCACCTTGCCCGGCCTGCCGGAGCAAACTTTGGTAGAACGCTTGACCTAATGACTGCGCGGCTGTCACCGAGATAAAATCCTGCATTGCCACAACCGCGGGTACACCGGCCTGTACCAGTTTCGGACCGAGGCCGAGAAAGGCGTTAGTTGTCGAGCGCGTCGCGCTTTGACACGCTGCCAGATAAATTAAGCGCGGCTGCACACTGAGCCGCGCCAACATCGCTATTAAGTCCATATCGCGCAAACGCTGCGCGTCGCCATCCTGTCCCTGGATATAAAGCGCGGCTTGCTGCAAACGTTTGTTGAAAATGCCATGCCCCACAAAGTGCAATACGTGAAATCCCACACGTAATGCATCCTCAAGACGTTTCAAGGTTACAGGAGGATCTAAAAATTCTAATTTGACAGACATTCCTGTCTGTTCTACATTCGCAAATGTCGCCTCAAGCAATGTGCGTTCCGCAGCTATGTCTAATGGGGACAGATTATAGTCACTTAAATCGGCAGGATTAGCAATAACAACCAACACACGGATGGAATGTTCCGCAACTCCTTTCCCCCAGGGAAAAGGACTCGGCAAATAACGAGAAAAAGGGGTATCACTATCTACCGCAAGCAAATTTCCATCGGCAAATAACATCTCCCAGGGAAGTGTATGGAGCCGCGGCACACCGGTGTCAAGACGCAGCCGCACACGGCGTTGAGGCGAACGCCCGCGTGCTTCAACCCAAGCATCGCGCAGTGCTACATCAGTAAACAATGCATTGAATAAACGCGCCCCATCTGCCTGCATATCGCCAGTAGTCATCCAGGGGAACAATGCTGATGCATCCACCGGACCGGAAAATTCCTGCTCGCCATTAGCTGCGCTGCTCACCGTCAACTGCAATATGTAGCCTGGTTCACGGGAATCAGAATTCCGGGAATCAGAATTCCGGGAATCGGAATTCCGGGGTATCAAGCGGAGTTCAATATCCATAAGATCCGGAGCTAACTGGTTCATAATCGCACTTCACGACCCTGATAAAGAACACGTCATGTTCCGAATAATCGCGGGAGAGAGGAAAGTCCTTTAGATGCCAGCCATGCCAACGCGGCCTCCTCTCCTGCCAACAAGGATTGCCCCAATCCCGAATCTCGAAATTCCTTGAGATCCTCTTCAAAAGGATGCCCCACTTGATGATCATCGGCAATATTGCCATCGCGCATGACCAACACACGATCCGTTTGACGGGCAACGGCCGGGTCATGGGTTACAATGATAATCGTCGTGCCTAACTCCTGATTGAGTTTACGCAGTAGCTTGATCACATCCGCCCCACTTTGAGAATCCAGATTGCCCGTCGGTTCATCCGCCAAAATCAACGCCGGTTGGTTTGCCAACGCGCGCGCTATCGCCACGCGCTGCCGCTGTCCACCGGAAAGTTGATTCGGAAGATGCCGTGCCCGATCTGCCAGATCCACAAGGCCCAATAATTCTCTTGCGCGTTGGCGACGTTTTCGCCCCCCCGACATCTGCCCTACCATCGGTACTTCAATATTCTCAAGAGAGTTGAGAGTGGGAATCAAGTTGTGCAATTGGAAGACAAAACCCACCGTCCGCGCGCGAAAACGATCTAAATTCCTGATCTTCTTTAAGTCCTGCCCATTGACAAGGATCTGTCCCTCCGTCGGGCGATCTAGCGCACCGAGCATATTAAGCAAGGTGGATTTCCCCGAGCCTGATGGCCCCATCACGGCAACAAACTCACCTGGCGCAATCTGCACGCTCACCCCATCCAGTGCGTGGATTTTTTCGGTACCATTACCGTAAATTTTAGTTAAATGACGCGTTTCGATAATACACTCATTCATATCGTAATGCCTCCACTGGCGGCAGATTTGAGGCACGCCACGCGGGATAGATGCCCCCTATAATACCCAATACCAATGCGGTCCCGGTAGCCTGTAAGAAAAGTCCTACACTATACGTCATACGGATCATACCCTGTATCACAGGTAACAAGTTGAGTCCGTAGCCAAGCGCAACGCCAATCACTACCCCCGTCACCCCACCGAGCAAACTCAATGTGACAGACTCGCGAACGATCATCCACAACACACGGCGTTTGCGCCATCCTAACGCGCGTAGCACCCCGATCTCGCGCGTGCGTTCAAAAACGCTCATCACCATCGTGTTCATCATCCCTAGCCCTCCAACAACGAGAGCCATAAAAGAGATTCCCCATATAGCAGATTCCATCATCTGGATATCACCGACATTCTCAGCAAATTCAGCCGCCTGCGATAGTGAAACCTCAGGGAAATGCGTTTCGATTTCCTGCCGGATTCTATCTACCTGGTCCGGTTCTTCCACCCACACCCCAAGAAAACTAACCTTGTGCGCCTGTCCAAAGAGCTTTTGTGCATCCCGAAGCGAGACTACCGCCCCCCCATCCTGGAAGGAGACCCCGGTTTCGTAGATTCCGACAATTTTAAAAGTGCTGTTAAAAATTTGGAGTGTCTGTCCTATTTCTTTGTCCAGATTTTCCGCAGCCACCCGACCCAGAAGCATCTGCCGGTTGGTCAGCAACGGTTGCCCATCAACAATACGAAATTCGGTGATAGACAACCCACGCGGTTGATAACCAAACACGATAAAGAAAGGTAAATCCCCCATCGAGGTATAGCCGGTAAGAAATCCTTCGGCAGCTTGCACACCGGGGAAAGCACCGATACGCCGTATAATCCCCTCATCAACCTGACTCAAATCTATCGACGCATCCGACTGCATTCCTACTAACTGCGCTCCGCCGCCAATTATCATCCCTGATATAGCATCCACCATCCCCGCGCTCAATGCTCCCAACAACACAATGGACATCATCGCAATCCCAATACCGATGATTGTCAATAGCGTGCGCACTGGCTGGCGCAACACATTCCGCAACGCGGAGGAACGCACATGCCGCGAAGTGTTCACAGACGCGCCCTCGTAACGCATCGCATCGGCGGGCATCAGTCGCGCCGCGCGCCACGCGGGCAAACCGCCCCCTATCAGCCCCAATCCGAGAGCAATCCCCACCCCCTGGAGCAATAAATTGATCGAAACCGCTTTTGGCACAATCATAGCAGCCAGTGGAAGTTGCTGCACCCCCCAGACGGCGGCTGTGCCCAAGCCAATACCGACACCACCTCCGATCAGGCTGAGCAACAACGATTCTCCTAGCACCATCCGCAACACACGACGGGGACGCCACCCCACCGCCCGCAACACGCCAAACTCGCGCGTGCGCTCAAAGACGCTCATCAGCATCGTATTCATCACTCCCACCCCGCCGATGAGGATCGCAATCAAAGACACGCTCCATGTATAAGCATAGATATATTGCAGTGTATCCTGTTCATCCTCAAAATCGGCAGAAGTAGTGGCAGTCAATGTGTCAAACCGCTGTTCAATACGCTCGCGCAGGTGCGCGATATCAGTCCCGACCCGCACTTTGAGGAGGAAAGCGTTAATCTGGCGCGGCTTGCCGCTGATCAATTGCGCATCTTCCAACAATACTATCGCGGCCCCATCTTCAAAAGGTTGGCCGGTCTCGTAAATCCCCACAATGCGGTAAGTGGTCTCATATAAGCGGAAAGTATCTCCTACCTGCTTTTCCAAGTCATCCGCTGCCGATTTACCCAGCAACAGTGGCTTGCCCCCACGTTTGCCCAGTTGGTACGAAAGTGTCTGCCCTTCCACAATCTTAAATCGTTCAATAGCAAAACTTCCTGGTTCATAACCATAGACAATAAAATAGGGCATCTCATCGGTTGCCCCAAAAGTGTAAACCATCTGCGCCATCTTTTCCACACCGGAAAAGCCCGCCAATAGAGGAGCAATCTCCTGATCCACCGCGCTAAAGACAATATCCAGCGCGTCATCCTGCATCACCAGGATATCAGCACCACTCCCCCCACCAAGTGTGGAATACGCAGAGACAAGACCCTCGGCCAACGCGCCGAGGGACACTACTGCCGCTACACCCACCGCAATACCCAACATAGTAAGCAGGGTACGAATCTTACGTCCCAGAAGATTTTTGAAAATCATAAGCAAATTACGAATGATGAGTTAAGAATAGCGAATATGGATTGGTAAAGCCCATCTCCACTAAGAATTCAAAGTAAACCTGCCGGCCTCTTTTACTTTAATCAAAATTCAGAACCCCTACGAAGGCCAATAAACTCAGAATTATAAAAAATATACCCAACGCAGCACAGAAAATCCGCGCACCATCTCTGGAAAAGAGTGTTACCAACAACCTGGCCCGACGATTGTTCATAAACCATTCCCAATCAAAAAACGCACCGGCTAATGTGAATATGCCAATCAGCAATACCAAAAAGCCCATAAATGTGCTACTCATCTTCAATCCTCCCCACTGCCTCACAACCGTGCATAGCAAGACTCACAAATCATAAAATCGAACGTTTTCCAAAAAATAACTTCTGCCTTATATGCGATCAAAGACACCAATCACGAATTATACTTCACAAATGCATCTATAACCGCGCGGTATGCATCGGCCTGCTCCCAAGACGTGGCATGCCCGGAGTCTTCAAATATGTGCGTCTGCGCCTGCGGATAAAGTTTCGCAAAATCTTCGCGTACTTCTTCAGGTGTGGTCCGGTCATTGTCCGTCATCATAATCAGTATCCGCCCTGGCCAGGCTGAAAGATCCTCAGGTGTAAAACGACGGCGCTCATAATCTACCGCGCGCGTCAGAATGCTGAGAATAGAGGCTTTCGTCAAGCGATAGTACAATAATTCATTATAGATAGCAATTAAGAGCGCATTATACGGCGTCTTATCCGGCATAAGTTTGCTTAAACTGAGGTTCATTACCCAACGCAATACACTCGCCGGTAATACCCTCATCCAGCGCAATGACTTGCGAATTTTCGCCATTCCTTCGTCGTCAGGATAGGGAGGCTGCGTGTGGGAAAGGATCAGCGACGCCGTCATTTCAGGGTAACGGCGGACAAAAACCTGGGCTACGAAGCCTCCATAAGATCCACCCTGAACATGAACCTTCTCGATGCCTTCATGACGCACTATCCCGGCGATACCGTCACATAGCGCGTCCATCGTGTCTACCGGTGGATAACAGGGAGCGATAACACGCGAAGTCTGAGCAAAGTGCAGAAGGTGGTGCCAGTCAAAATAGGGAATTCCCAGTGCCCCCGTCAATGTCAGACGAGTCTCTGGACCCTTCCCCAGATCATAATATTCCCACGCCACACCCTCCTGGGTAATATGCTTAAAAGGGTGTTCCATTCGAAATTGCCCGTAGGGAGCCAGATATTCTGGCGGAACGTCCCGATATAATTTTGCCAGTTTTGAGTTTGCAAGAAAGTCTGTCATCTTTTATCCCCTTAATCTGCCGATCATACGCACACCGAACGTAATAGCCAACGCTGCCAATAACAGCCAGATTACGACAATAATCACGGCAGCTACTCGATTGATGGGTTTACCGTTCATCATCATTTCCTGGGCTTTTACACGAGCATCCACCATCACCTCCGGCGAAATCATTCTGAGTGCCAGCCAAATACCCAATGGCACCAACAGCAAATCATCCAAATATCCCAATACCGGGATAAAATCCGGGATCAGATCAATGGGACTAAAGGCATATCCCACCACTATGGCCGCGAATACTCTCGCGTACCAGGGTACACGCGGGTCGCGGTAAGCCAAATAAAGCACATAGGTCTCGGCTTTAAGCCGCCGCACTTGTTGCTTCCATAGGTCAAAAGAAAGAAGTTGACGCATATCGATCGTAAAATGTAAAAAGCAAGACATAAAGCGACAAGCTGCAAATTGCGCGTTAAGAATTAGAAGTTAAGAAGGTTCTCGCGATTAGCGCAAATGTCGCCGAGTAACGCTGTAAATGGTCTTCTACGTTTTAACTCTTACGCATATATTTTAGTATATATCCTAATAAGATAAACAAGGCCGCGCATATTCCCACACCGGCCCATACCCCACGCCAATCCAGAGAAATGTCTTGACTGCCATCAGGCAGCAGGGGTGTTTCTGGATCAAAATAGGGATACAGTTTGTCAATGTTGGGAGTAGGTATATCTGTAGACCGCGCAATCTCCATAAATTCACCGGCTAGATGCTGCATTTCATCACGGGCAGCATTGGCGTGCCCTACCATCGCAATATCCATCCGCGCATCGGTAAACCGCTTGCGGAAGATATACACCATCAGCGGCTCCGGCAGCCAGGCAAATATCCGCAGATTGCGCGGCGTCACCGGCAGTCCTTTCGCCCGCAACACACGGAACCCCTCATGGACGGCACGAATTGCCAGTACTATTGCATCCCGCGTACGGATCAAGCGAAAGCGGTCTGTCCCGCAAGCATAGAGCGCAGGAGCCAGCGACGGCATCAGTAACGCGACGTGATATTTGTGCCAGGTATCCATATCGGTGCGAATTTCCGCAGTCAAGCCCGGCGCCGCATCAATTGCTTGCGCAATCACCAATGTACGCTCTTTGATACTACCATCTACCTCCCCAAAAGGAACCGACATCGGCAATTGCTCATTGCCGGTCAGACAGTGTACAACATGCCCATCGCGGTAACCGGCAGAAGAAGGGAATCCGATTAACACTCGCTCTTTACCCAATGCTTCAACCCATGCCCCCGGCCCGGCGGCATTGTTCATAAAAAATGCCACGTTGGGCGTTTTCGTGTTTGCCGCCAGGATCGGTAAAATATCCAGGGCATTATTCTTACGCATAATGACAAGTATCAAATCATAGACATCGTCAGGCGCAAGTGTTTCCACCACATTAACCCGCGCCGTGACCCATGTACCGGTGGTTGTATCATGTAGCACCACTCCATGCTCACGCAGGTCAGCTAAACGTTGTCCCCGTGCCAAAATCGAAACTTCGTGCCCACCCTGATGCAACTTTGCCGCGAACACACTGCCCAGCGGGCCAGCGCCGTAAATTAGAATTTTCATCATATCCTCCCTCCCTTGAAAATAGCGAATTACGAATAACGAATTACGGATTCAATTTTTCATCCTACTGCTGGTGAACGCCAGTCGTTAATG
>JAFGFI010000153.1 GCA_016931185.1 Anaerolineae bacterium | reverse complement strand
GGGTGGTACATTATGGGTGTAAACACCTGGTACATCATGGGTGTAAACACCTGGTACATTATCGCATGTAAAGTGACAAAGGTAGCTACCACAATAATCCCCTCACCCCAAAAGGGTGTGATTTTGTAAAGCAGTTGTACGATAACGCGGCGAGGCAAGGAGCGTAAATATCCTCCTAAGCGTTGAAGAAACGGCATAGAAGGTATGGTCTCCGCTGCGATCTCAGATAAATGCGTCGGCTGGTCTCTTTTTACCAATCGCTTTTTCAATGAAACCGGAAGAATCCCCCATGGTTGTAAAGAGTAAGCATATACCTTTTGAATATCAAACCCGTTTTTGTTGAGAAGGTTTGTAATTGTGTAGTAAGAGAACCAGTAATTGTGATCGGGATGAATATACTCCGTTTTCCTAAACATCCATAGCAAATTATCTATCCGAAAAGCGTTTGGAACACTCACAATGAACTGCGCTTCTGGCAAAGACATCAATGCTCTCACCGTATCAAGAAACTGCCCGGGGTTGTTTACATGCTCTAGAACTTCGCTCGCAACAATAACATCAAAATTCTTCTCCCTCAACAGAGCGGTTTGTTCTAGTTGGCATATATCGCCAACCATCAGGTTTTGGAATCCATGTTCACGCAAGAAATCAATACATTCTTCGTCAACGTCAACGCCCCATAACTCACTTGCAACTGCAGCTAATTTTTGGTGCATAAGCACCTCGTCTTGAAATCGCGCGTGCAATAACCCGGCATCCACGCATCCCAAGTGAAGGACTCGTTTGTTTTGACAATAGGCTAAAATAGTTGTCTGGCGGCCATGTACAATCTGTGCTCGTGGTAATTTGATGTAGGGATCCATTTTCATCATTGCAAACACTCCTCATATATGTGTCGTAACATATCGGAGACAATTTCAAGTGTATAACGTTTAGCTTTTTGACTTATGGCTTGATGGTTAAAAGTGTTTTCTGCCCCAAGCGTTTTGAGTAACGCATCATGCAGAGCTATGGAGTCACCAGGTGGAACCAAGACGCCAGTGTCTTCACTCACAATCTCTGGAATACCGCCAGTTCGTGTAGCGATGATAGGTAGACCACAAGATTGTGCTTCAATCAACACGCAGGGCATATTGTCCCAAAGGCTCGGCAGCACGAAAAAATCAGCCTTACGCATAAACTCAGCGACTTTTGTCTTGGGTTGAATGCCGTGGAAAGCGATCTTATCGGTCAAACCAAGCTCTTGTACCATGCTTTCATACCCCAAGCGCGCCGGGCCATCGCCGACCAGGTCCAAATGCCAGTCGCCATTTACTGGCGATAACTGCGCGAGAGCTTGAAGGAGAATGGGGAGACCTTTATTGTGAGAAGCATCCATTAAAGCTACCATTAACAATCTCTTCACGTTGCTGGGAAGTTTCGGGGATGTCGGTGGATAGAATAAACTTGTATCAACAACATTAGGGATTATACGAAATTTAGCTTTGATGCCATAGGACTCAATAGAATCCTGCAAAGCCTGACTAACTGGCAAAACAAAATCCGCATTTTGAAAAGCCAGCCGCGCCATTATAATTCCACGACGATTGATGAGTTTGCGGGGGAAACTACTGCTGTGTTCGGTGATAACCACCGGGATTTTATACAGTTTTCCAATTAACACTGCCGGTAAACCAGCATAGAAGACATGCGCGTGAATTATATCCGGGGTAAATCCATCTGCGACGATCCGCCGGTAAGTACTCAAAACGCTCCCCAAGTGTAATGCAATTGATAACACAGGGAGTGAAGTATGCCGATGGACTCGATAAGTATTGATGCCTTGTGTAAATTCAGGGTTGGTTTCTCGTGTTACTTTCCATAAACCGCGAATTTCGGGAGTGGCATCGCCACTATGCAGTACCACAACCTCCGCAAAACGAGCAACCGCTTTTGCATGTTCTTTGACGAATACCCCCTCGACGGGACGTTGTGGGTTGGGATACCAATCTGTAATAAACAAAACCTTCAATTTACTCACTGAGGTCGCCTTTCTTTGTGCTCTCCAGAAGCACAATGCAATGTTTGTTAGTGCGCACAACCGGTGGGAGAGAGGGAGCAATGGGGAAGCTATACATTCCCGCTACAATCTGCGACGCTGTCGCCCCATCCCCATACAACGCTGACCGCGCCTCTGGTGGTACAAACTCCCGCACTGCCTTCACAATCCTCTTTTTGTCTGCCCCCACCAGCACATTCCACCCCGTCTCTATCGTCTCCACCCACTCCGTCTCGTCGCGCAGCGTCACGCACGGCACGCCGAGCCAATACGCCTCCTTCTGGATACCACCGGAATCGGTCAATATCATCCGCGCGGCTTGCTCAAGGCGCACCATATCCAGATACCCTACCGGCTCAATTGATTTTAGATTTTTGATTTTGGATTTTAGATTCAGACTCTCGATGCGCGCGCGGGTGCGGGGATGAACCGGGAACACAATTGGCTCGTCGAGAGCGGCAAAGGCGTCCAGGATGGCGCGCAAACGGGTGGGATCGTCGGTGTTTTCAGCGCGATGTACAGTTGCCAGCAAGAAACCTTTCTCGGCTAACCCCAGGCGTTGTAACACATCAGAGTGCGTTTGGGCGCGTTCGGCGGCCCACAAGAGCGCGTCGGCCATCACGTCGCCGACCAGATGAACGCCACGGGTGATACCCTCGGCGACCAGGTTGTCCACAGCGGTTTGACTAGGACAAAAGAGCAAGTCGGCGATATGATCCGTGAGCACGCGGTTGATCTCTTCGGGCATCGCCCGGTTGAAACTCCGTAGCCCTGCCTCCACGTGCGCCACGGGGATGTGCAATTTGGCCGCCGCCAAGGCTCCCGCCAACGTTGAATTCGTGTCGCCGTAGACCAGCACCCAATCCGGATTTTCGGCCAGCAACACCGCCTCGATGCCCGCCAGCATCGCCGCCGTCTGCGCCCCGTGCG
>JAFGFI010000152.1 GCA_016931185.1 Anaerolineae bacterium | reverse complement strand
GACCTGCGTATCCCACTGGATGCCGATGCGCAGCCGCTGCCGCAAAGTGTCCAGCTCCTCCTCGGACGAGGCGGCGAGCCGCGCGGAGATCTCGACCAGCCCTTCGCGCGTGGCCAGGGCATAGCCGTTCTGCATCTCCCACAACCGCTGCCCGGTATTGCCTAAGGCCGCTCCGATGTCCGCCAGGCAGTCGATCTGGTTCCCGGACGATTGGCCGATCCGGCCGTTGACGGGGGCAAAGTAAGCCCGGTAGATCGTCCCCGCCCCGGCGGCAATCGCGCACGCTGGCCCCTGCGTGTGATCATCCTCGTAAATCCCAATGCCCCGCTCAGGCGTTACCTCCGGGCCTGTCATTTCAAGCAGATTGAACTGGGACGCCACCTGGAACAGGCTGCCCGCGTTGGAGGGGTTGGCGTGCAAGACCTTGACATTCGCCACGACCTCGCGCACTGCAAGCCTCCCCGGCAGGTGCGGACCGGCGCCGACGCGCTCCCGTAGCTCCCCCAACGAGGGAGTCTCCAGACGCCCGCACCGGAAGGTCCGCCCGTTCGCGCGAGAGGTCAGGGTCTCGCCATCGAGGATCAGGGACTCACGGATCTGGGCCGGGGTTTCGGGAAAACCGACTAATGCTTCAAACCAGGTCATGGAATGCCTCCGATAGCAGGTATGGATTCCCAAAAGCAGTCGCTGCCAAGCTGCGGAGGAGGAATGCGTCATAAGGGTTTACACTTTATCAGTTGCCTGAAAGCGTAGGACATAACCGCGCATTCACCCGTGCGGGCACTAAAATTCCAAATTTTGTGTCCAGTTCTATGAGTTCAATTGGATTGCATTATTAACTATCTAACCTGTCCAACATTTGGGTGCACTATGCGTTTTTACTCTATATCCCCTAGGACATCCAATTTAAGCATGTATACTTCTTTGAGTTGAATATTTCTATCTAGTAAGATATGGAAATAGAAGGGGAAAGATTCACTAGAGAGAAATCCATCCTCCTGTGCTAAGTCACTATCAGCACCATATTGCAGCTCCAATGTGAGAATCGCCGAACCTTTTGCTTCCACCTGCTCCTTGTTCATAAACAACAGCTCAAAATAAATGTCCGAGATTTCGTCTACCCGATACTGTGTTGCTAATTCGGATAGCTCGCTTTCATAGCGGCTTGGTAACAACTCGCGAAATACATTCTCCAAATCATCTACTACAATGTCCGATTTTTCCGGCAAGTTCACCAACACCAGTTTGAATTTTGCCCTTAACTTATGAACAGCTATGTTCCATATTTTTTTAACTATTTGGCGTCTCTTATCAGACCATTCTCCAACTTTTATTTCGAAAACGATAGCTTCTTTGTCGTTTCTGACTAGCAAGTCAAAGTTGATACCGTCGAACACATACTCTGTAATTACTTCATAGCCTCTTTGCTGATATTCTAATGCAATTTGTTCAACGGCCGCTTCTGCTAAATGTTTCTGAAAAATATCGTTCCGTATATCCACAACAGCCTCACTTGTTCATTAAATCAAATAGAATTAATTCATCATTAAAATTATCAAATCCTATATACAATATATCAGTTTCTTTGCATTGAATCATCCGCAAAAAATCATCATATAAGTAATCAGGCACGCTCGACAGATCAGGTGTCACATCTATACCGGCAACCAATAAGTCAAAGATTCCCGAGATGCGGAATTTTATCTGTTTGTCATCGAAATATGCCACGGATCTTAGTGCATCCCAGACAGGTTTACTCAAATTATCAGCATCAAGTCCTGTTCCTACTCTCTGAAAATAATAAACAAGGCCATAGAGGTCTCCATTAACCGGGGCAGATGTACCATGATATTGCCGAAAAGCATTGACCAATCTCTGAACATATTTCGCCTTTCTTTTGCTATCAGCATTTACTGAAAGAGGCTTGAAAGTACACAAAAAAGCTTCCATAGATATGATTTCAGCGAAATGTGTATTCCCATCGATCAACGCATGATGGGTATCTCGCCGCTCCCCAATTTAATTATATACAGAAATTCTTCCGTATATTTCCAATTCCAACTTTCGTAAAAATCACTCCCGAGGGGCTTATGTGAATATTCTCCCACCTTTTGCCCCCTCCCGCACGTACAGATGGAGTCACAAGGTATAGCAAAATAATGATTTGCAACATGACTATGGTATTACAGCAGGTACTCCTGTAATACTTTCAAAAAATGACGTACCTGTGTATCCCACCAGAAAGCCCATCAATATGCCACCCCAAAAATCCTCAACGGATACAAAAGATTGCGCATCTGATTTCCGAGCCATAAACACAGCAGCCATTCCACCAAGTATCATAGATAGCACCAAAGAAACAATCACACTTTGAGAGGTTGGAAGTATTGGGGACTGTAACAATCTGGCAGCTGCGCCAATCCCACCTCCTATTAGTGAACCACCAATTACCGAGTACACGGATGGTCGTATCGAAAGAGCATGAGCAATCGTATTTGTAAAAATACTTTCCTCTGAAGAGGATTGCCCGTTTTGTTGTAATTGCATTGGCTCAAATCCATAATTGACGTAGAATTGAAGCCTGTACTTTGATGGAGTGAAAATCAGCGAACGATTAACGTTGAGGACAACCGTATAAACGGCAGTGCTGCCAGACTGCAATGCAAAATTTTCAGGAAGCGAACTTGCCAGCTTCACTGTTCTGTCTTGTGCTTGTTGCTCATAAACTAGCCAAGGTTCAGAGATTTCAATTTCTGCTACTCTTGTAGATTTTCCGTTAGGATCATGGCCAAATATTTGTACTTGAGATGCTTGAGACGCAATTTTCAAAACTGCCACTCTTGCCCCATCAAATATCTGGACATTTGACATTCCAGCACTGAGATTTCGTAATTTGGCCTGAAATTCCTTCAAATCGGATTCAAGCGTCCTTACAAGCTCGGCTAAATCCCCAGCATTGCCTTTCGTGTTAGAATTTAATGCTCTTGTCAATTCACTAATCTGAGCTTGTAAACCCTCTATTTTCTCTTGTAGTTTTGTGCGATCCTGTTTATTTTGTTGTAATAATTCCTCTTGTTTGTCCCTTGTCTCTTTGATTTTTGCTTGAATTTTTTCTTCATCAACTCGCTTGAGCTCACTGGGAAGGCTGACATTAACTTCTCGTATCCACACAGGTCTACTAAAAGGATTCTTCACCAGCACAAAAATAGCAAACTCGTTTCCTGCCGTTACATCAGTGGTAGAGAGTTCTACAGTCAAATCAAGCAACCTTGCTCAGAATTTGATTTTTCTTCCATGATCAGACCTTTCCAAAGCTAAAAATTTGAATTTGAATTTGAGAAAAGCACCTAACAAGACAGTTAATCCACTAAAAGCTCATAGAGTTTCTGGCAATTTAACTCATAATATGAGTTTTCAGGCATGACTATCAAGCCTTTGTAACTAAACTCTCAAAATATCGCTTGAATTCATCGTCACGCACGTACCAATCTCCATCCTTCTTATACGCACGCAGTTTTCCAGAGGTTATCAATTCCCGGACTTGACGCGGGTTGATTCTAAGAACTTCGGCAATCTCCCGTGGCGTCCAGGTGTCCGCTGGCCGTTGTTTCTTCACCATTGTCCCCTCCCCTACTCCCGGGACTTCAAACTGGCTGCCCCTCCACCACCGCGATTTCCTCCGGCGTGAGGCCGTAGAGCTGGTACACCAACGCGTCAATCTCCCGCTCCCACGCGGAGGTGTCGGCGGCAGGATCGGCGTGTTTGGCGGCGAGGATACAATTAACAAGAACTTCTACTGCTTGTTCTTGTTCCGGTGTGGAATCAGGTATTGGGAATGGCTTAAGGTACTCCGTTTTGAAAGTATAATAACCGCCGCGTAACACATAACCAGTATTAGACAAAAAGAACCACAAAACTTTAGAGTTTAACAATCCAAGTAAAAACCGAGGTGATGATTTTACTTCGGGGTTAAAAATGAAACTGTAAACTTTAGTGGTGTGATAGAAAATACCCTCAGCATCTATGGTCATCTGACATCCTAAAGCAATTTCCGGGGTAATAATTTTTGAAGCCTCGAACTCCGTTAGGTTTTTAGGGTAAATGTAAGCGTAAAATTTATTGCCACGCATTCGCCCTCGCTCCCGATCTTCTAATGCTTGTTGATTGCGTTTGAGGTATTTCCAACCCAACGGGAAATTACTCATAATGTAGTTCTGGGACATCAACCCGACCTTGTTGTCTTGGACAATGTAGGGAAAGATAACAACATTACGCGCTTGCACATACTGGTAACGATGTACATCCTTACCCATCAAAAACGGTTTGACTAATCCATATTCAATTTCTACTTCCTCGTCCAACTGTTTGGAGTAGCATAACACTGTATCTTGACGTTTCTCGCGTATTTCTAACACATAGATTTTGTCCGCGCTCGTTTGCAGGCCCACAAAAATCTTGCGAACAATATCACCTAACGTGCGTGGGTATTGCCGCAAATGGCTCAACACACTTTGATCCTTACCCACTGCGAAATTCCAGTTCAATGTTTTGCCGTCATCCACAGGTGCAGGTAGCGAAGCATAAACATAATCCGGGTGTGGAGTACGTTGACGCGCTGCTTGCAAGACTTCATTGCCATGCTCCAGAGTCTTTACTTCCAGTAGCTCGAACTTAGTATTTGGCTGAGAACTCAAGAAGAGTAAGCAAGTGTAGGTAGTAGCTTCATCGAACACTTGCGCAGAACCAAAACGCACAATCTGACGCAAGGCTTGACGTTGTGTCAGTAAATGGCGTAGCGCTCTACCAAACGCAGCCTGGAAGAATTTATGTGGCACAATATAGGCAAAATATCCATTTGAATTGATTAGATGATAACCGCGTTCTATAAATAACGCGTACAAATCAAAGTTACCTTGAGCAGATTGGAAATTTTGACGGTAATAGCTCATATAATCAGCCTGTGTTTGTTGTATGCCCTGCACACGCATGTACGGTGGATTCCCAATCACCACATCAAACCCTCGCTTCTCGCGGAACACCTCCGAGAAGTAGACTTCGAAGTCGAAGTCTACCTTGTAGCTCAGGCTTTTCTCCGACGCAGCAAAGCACTCCGCCAATAACTTATCCACCTGCGCCTTCAACACAACCTTACGCCTATGATCAGTCTCATCGAAGAGCGATTGCTTTAACTGTTCCACTTCATCCAACCGCTTCGATTTGAACGGGAAACCCAACAATGAGTTGCCGACGACGATTTTGTAGTCCAAATTGGGCAGGGGCTTGATCTGCTGCACGTCCTCTTCATCCACCACCAGCGAGAGCCACAGGCGCAGCTTGGCGATGTCCACCGCGCCGGGGTCGATATCCACACCATAGAGGCAGTTCTGGATGGCGTGGCGCTTGAAGGCGTAGGCCGTGCGCTCCGTCACGGCGTTGAAGTAGGGCGTCAGCGCGATGCGGGCGCGCACAATTTCGGTCATCATCCCCACCGGGAACGCACCGGAGCCAACGGCGGGGTCGCACACGGCGATGGTAGCGAGGCTTTCGTCAATTTGACGGGCGTGTTGCCGGATGCTGGCGGGCATTTTGATGGGGTAGTCGGTATCCACGGCCTCGTAGTGCGCGATCTGCTCGCCTTCGCGCACCAGTGTTT
>JAFGFI010000151.1 GCA_016931185.1 Anaerolineae bacterium | reverse complement strand
GGGGAGCTGAGAAGTAGAGGGATAAAGGTCATACTGATCCAGGAAGACGCCCTGGAATTTATGGCGGGCGCGCCACAGGCCCACACAGGTCAAAGAAACCCGGACTTGCTCACGGGGGTCGAGTGCCCTGCGCCCGTAGTCCAGGGCATAGATCACGTGTGTGCCGGACTCTGGAGCTATCACCTCTGCCAATACCGCCGCGACCGCCGCTTCATCTGTGGAGGAGGGCAGCATCACCAAGCGCGCCGGGGCGACATCATATTGTGCCAGCGACCAATCGGTATGGGGGACAAGGACGACATCGCCTTCCTGCGCACGCTCGCGGAGAAAAACTGCCACGCTCCGCACATCGCTACGCGCGACAACAGGATCGGTCAAGTAGACAAATAGGCTCAACACGGAGGTAATCAACACTGCACCCAGGAGCGCGGCACGCAGACACACGGGCAACCGCCGCGCCGTGATTAACACACTCATCCAGAGCCAAGCACCTAGCACAAAAGGGAGCAGATAACGCGGGTGCGCTTGAGGGCTGAGAAGCCAGAGGAGGGGGATGGCGGTTAAGGAGAGGAAGAGGGGGAACAGAGGAGCGGAGGAGCGGAGGAGCGGGGGAGCAGGGGAGCAGGGAAGCAGGGAAGCAGGGGAGCGGGGGAGTAGGAGAGCGGAGGAGTAAGGGAGTAAGTAGTAGAGGAGGGTAGTAAGAAAGAAAAGGATAACAGTAACGGTGATAGGACGGGTGAGGAGGGAGATGGCGAGGGACTGCGGGAGGCCGGTGAGGTGAAAACTGCCAACCAGCCGCAGTAAGTAATCCCACGGGATGGAGGTATCCAATATATTACCGATGCCGGCTTCGGTGTGCAAACCAACCGCCTTGACCGCCAGGAGTGCGCCGGCCCACGGGAGTATCAGCAACGCAGTCAGTCCCGACACAAGAGCCCATCGCCGCCACTGTCGCCAATCCCCGGCACGCGCCAACCGCACCAGCAGGACGATATTGGCCCATCCTACCGCGATCACACCGGCGTAGTGGGTTAAAATAAAAACGGCTTGGACAAAAGAAAGGGCGAAGCCGGCAGAAAGAGGTGTAGAGTCACGGCTTCGCTGATTTGCGATTCGTAATCCGTAGATTCGTAATCCGTAAATTCGTAATCCGTAATCCGTCATTTGCGCCAGAAGTGCGAGAGACAGGAGAGGCAGAAAGGCATACGCGCGGGTCTCTTGACCGTAAATGAAGAAGGGCGGGGCTAACGCGATGAGCAGCGCAGCAGCCCGCCCGGTCTGTAATCCAAAGTGACGACGCATAAAGGCAAAGGCGGCAGCCGGTAACAGGGTCGCAGCCAACACGGATAAATAGCGGGCGGCGAACGGCGTCTGCCCGGCTAAACCGACCCACAGCTTGAGCGCCAAAAAATACAATGGCGGATGAATGTTGGCCGCTCGATCCGCAATCACTTCCCCCCATGATGACGTTGCCAGATGCAGGCTGATACCCTCATCCCACCAGAGCGATTGGGTATCCAGCGTAAGCACGAGAAGGGTAAATAGGAGGAAGGAGGGAAGATATTTCACTTCCCTATCCGCGCCAGTTCTTCTTCGATCACACTATCATCCAATTTCTTAAATAGTGGCTTGGGCTTCTGCAATGCACGTCCGGCAGGCAGAGTCTCGAAGGCCCAGGTACCACTCGCCTGGCTATCATCATAGCGTAACACACTGTGGGTATAGTCATTATCGGTCACTTCTTCGATCACCTGCGTACCCAATAGAGGCTGCTCATACCCGAGGGCCTGGTGCAATGTTTCGGCGGAGAATGGCAGGAAGGGCGCGAGTAACACCTTGAGCGCGTTAATGGCTTGCAACGCGACATAGAGGCTGGTACCGGCAGCCTGTTTATCCTGCTTGAGTTCAGACCACGGTGACTTGACCTCCAGGTAACGGTTTGCCTCGCGGGCCAGGGCTAAGGCCTCAATCAATGCCGTGCGGAACTGGCGGGCGGACAACAGTTGGCCTACACGCTCGAAGGCCGCCTCCGTCTGTGCCAGCAATGCGCGATCTACATCCGCCAGTGGGCCCGGCTCCGGCACCTGCTTAAAATGCTTATACGTAAACGACAGCACGCGATGCGACAGGTTGCCCCATACGCCCACCAGTTCCCCGTTGTTGCGCTGGACAAAGTCATCCCAGTAAAAATCACTGTCGCTGGTCTCCGGCATAATGACAGTTACGTAATAGCGGATGGCATCGGCGTCATAACGAGAGAGTACATCCGGCAGAGAAATCATGTGCCCGCGGCTCTTGGAAAACTGCGATCCGGAAAGGTTCATAAACTCATTGGCAGGCACATCGTAGGGCAGATTTAAATGCCGGTCTGGATCGTCCTCATACAGACGATCCACCCCAATCAACTCTGCGGGCCAGATCACCGTGTGAAAAGGGATGTTGTCCTTACCGATAAAGTAAACGGCTAACGCTTCGGGATCGTACCACCACGCCTTCCACGCTTCCGGTGTACCCGCGAGGCCGGCCCATTCCACGCTGGCCGAAAGATACCCGATCACTGCCTCAAACCAAACGTAGAGTCGCTTGCTTTCATACCCTTCTAAAGGCACCGGGATCCCCCAGGTAATATCGCGTGTGATGGGACGGCCTTTGAGTCCCCCCGCCACATAGTTGCGCGAGAATTTAATGACATTGGGCCGCCAATCTTCTTTCCCATCCTCGAGATACGCCAATACTTCCGGCTCCAACTTCGGCAAATCAAGGAAAAAGTGCTCCGTCTCACGTACCACGGGGATAGAGCCATCAATCTTGCAACGCGGGTCTTTGAGTTCCAGTGCATCCAACAACTTACCACAGTTATCACACTGGTCACCGCGCGCTTCCGGGTAATTGCAATAAGGGCACGTACCTTCTACATACCTGTCGGGCAGAAAACGGCCCAGCGTATCCGAATAGAACTGCTGCTGTGCCTCTTTATAAAGATACCCGTGATCCAACAATGCCAGGAAAATATCCTGCGACACCCGGTGGTGGTTAGGCGTATCGGTATGCGTAAACAGATTGTAAGAAATGCCAATCTGCTGCTGTGTATCTAAGAAATTCCGGTGGTATCGCTCAAAAACCTCACGCGGCGTCAGCCCTTCATTATCGGCACGCACGGTGATGGGCGTCCCATGCGAGTCCGACCCGGACACCATCAACACATCATTACCTGCCAAACGATGATAACGGGCATAAATATCTGCAGGTAGATAAGCTCCTGCTAGATGCCCGATGTGTAAATCCCCATTTGCATACGGCCACGCAACTGAAACTAAAACCTTTTTCATAATTCTCCTCCATAAATAGGAGCCTACACTTTCCAAAGTGCGATGCCCCTGTCCTCAAAAGTATACGTTATCCCTTTTTAAAAACAACCCCCCGCCAGCGAGATTGGCGGGGGGTATATCGTATCCCGTGCGAGACGGGCCGTGTTGCTCAGGGAAGCATAGCCGCCCCGGGAACCTCGTTCCCCCGGCGCCACAGCGCGCAACGCATCATCATGATAATAACAATCCTATCCCTCATTGCTGTAAATAGTCCTTCAAATCACGACTCCGGCTTGGATGCCGCAACCTTCGCAACGCCTGTCCCTCAATTTGGCGAATACGCTCGCGGGTCAGGCCAAATTTCTGTCCTACCTCTTCCAGCGTATAACTCCGCCCATTCTGGAGGCCAAAACGCATCCGCAAAATACGCACTTCGCGCGGACTTAGCGTAGACATCACTTCCTCAATGCGGTCGCGGAGCATTGCCTGGTACGCCGTATCCGGAGGCGTAGGCGTTTGCTCATCTTCGATAAATGTGCTTAGCTCACTATCCTCTTCATCCCCTACAGGGCGCTCAAGGCTCAGGGGTTGCCATGACACCCGCAACATCCACTGTACCTTGCGAGGTTCCAATCCCATTTCCTCCGCTAACTCTTCTGGCGTGGGACGTGTTCCACGTTCCTGTTCAATCTCTTGCGCGCGACGATAAAGACGCCGGATACGATCGCTCATATGCACCGGCACACGAATCGTGCGCCCCTGGTCAGCGATAGCGCGCGTAATAGTTTGGCGGATCCACCACGTGGCATAAGTACTAAAACGATACCCGCGTTGATATTCAAACTTCTCTACCGCTTTCATTAACCCCAGATTCCCCTCTTGAATCAAATCTAAGAAAGGAACATTACGACCGATGTACTTCTTAGCAATACTAACCACCAGGCGAGTATTGGCGCGAATCAGATGGTCGCGGGCCTCTAACCCTTCCTGAATGATAGCCTCTAGACAAATTCGTTCCTCGGCAGTATGGCCGTTTGCTTGCAATAAGTACTGTGCTTCACGACCGTGCTCAATCTTCTTCGCTAATGTGACCTCTTCTTCATTTGAGAGCAACGGCACCCGCGCCATTTCACGCAAATAAAGGGCCACCGTATCATCAACACCAATTGCGTCGATGTCATAAACTTCATCTTCCCAATCTTCTATCGAATCAGGTATTGCCTCTAATTCAATTTCCTCAATATCCTCCCCTTCAGTAGTAGATGCCTCAAGTTCTACACCTGCTTTTCTCAAAGCAATCAACACAACATCTAAAGACTCTTCCTCTTCTAACGACTCGAGGGTATCCAACACCTCTTCCATGGTCAAGTAACCTTGCGCTTCTGCCTTTTCTAAAAGTTCACTGACTATATCCATAGGCCTCCTTGCGCTCAAAACTTATGCCAAACAAGTCAGTTATCGGATGAATCTAACAACATACGCAACGCATCCCAACGAGGGTCAATGGGTAAGGAGTTATCACACGTACACATTCCCAAATTGAGGTTTCCCCCACATTCTTGACAAATTCCCTTACACTCCGGAGAACAAATAGCATTAACAGGAATACTAATCCAAACATATTCACGAATGAGAGGTAGGAGGTCGGCCCATCCATCTTCAGAAATTCGCACCGGACATTCCGGGGTCAACTCTGCGCCGGGCAAACTCACTATATCCCCTAACTCTATAGTTACAGGTTCATAAAAAGGGGTTAAACATCGCGTACATTCTGTCTGGACTTCAGTTTCCAACAAACCCTCAACTAAAACGCCATATCGCACACGGGTGAAATGTAATTCTCCCTTCAGGTATCTTAAATCTAATTCCGTAGTGGAAACCGCATCCAGATTTAAGATAATGGATTGATGTTGTCCTATTTTAGCATGGACCAGAGTGGAAAGATTAATTCTTATCATAAGTGTGTCCCTCCAATGGGTCACAACAATAAGATTATAACACATCTAACCTTTTACGTCAAGAGTTTTGATAAATTCCATCTCTTTTTTAACCAACTGTTAAAAATACTCCGCCACACCCACAAAGGCGCTCACTGCAAAAGGACAGAGAACACGGAAATAGCCTTAACTCTTAACGCCTAACTCTTGACTTCTTTCAAACAATACCTCCTGGAACCACTCGACCTGGGGCGCAAGAAAGGGTGACAATAGAAGATGCGCCAGCGAAGGTTTAAAGTTTGTGCCAAAATAGACCGAGGGTAATGCCGCCCCAGGATTAATCACTAAGGTAGGTCCCCAAAATTGCATATAGGGACGATGCGTATGCCCAAAAACGATAATGTCCGCTTGGGGGAAACGCCGCAACAAAGTACGGACGATAGCCACATCCAAAGCAGGAAAATCCCATAAACCGCGCCAGTTGCGCAATACATTACGAACACGCCATATTATCCCCTGTACCCCTCGATGATGTCCATGGGTCAAAACAATATGAAATCCGGCGATTTCTAATTCCACTATCTCTGGTAACCACGCCCCCCCATCCGAACCATCAAAAATATGGTAATTACCTCGTACTGCATATACGGGAGCTATTTCACGCAATACATCTAATGTCCATGGGGCATCTACATCTCCAGCATGGAGAATCAGATCCACTCCCCGTAAAGCACGCAAGACACTGGGGGCAATTTCTTTAACCCGATAAGGGACATGGGTATCTGAAATCAAACCAATTCGCACCATCATATATCAACAATAAAAAAGCCACCGGAGTTCCGGTGGCCTCTCAACAGAAAATAACTCCTACTCGCCAGCTTCCATCCGTGCTTCAATGTAACTCACAGCATCCGCAACGGTGATAATTTTCTGCGCATCTTCGTCAGAAATATGGCCACCGAACTTATCCTCGAACTCCATAATCAGTTCTACCAAATCCAGGGAATCCGCCTCTAAATCTTCACGAAAACTCGCGCCCGGATGGATTTGGCCCTCATCTACTTCAAGAATATCAATAATGATGTCCTTTATCTTCTCATAGACCTCACTCATAATAATACCTCCTTGATCGTTTAGCTTGTGCAGTATACAAAATCACGTCTTATAGTCACCAGACTTTATAATTAAGTATTTTAGCCGTTGCAACTCTAAAGTCAAGACTAGCTACCGGACACTTTTTATTAGAGTAACGTATCTATTCCCAAAGTTACACTTTGAACTGGATTGCGCGGCTAAAGCCGCCGGAAAAGAGAGTATTTTTTGATTTCGAGCTACGCTCGAAATCAAAAAAT
>JAFGFI010000150.1 GCA_016931185.1 Anaerolineae bacterium | reverse complement strand
TTCTGCCCCCAGCACATGACGCCGCCGGTCTCAAGCAACGCGCAGGTGTGTCCTCGCCCCGCAGCCAGGGACTGCACGCCGGACGAGAGACCGCTCACGCCCACCTGCGTCGCGCGATCCGTGTCATTTCCCGTTCCGAGCGCGAGGCCCCAGCCCCAGCAGCTCACCCCCCCATCCATCAAGGCGCAGGCGTGCGAACTGCCGAGCGCCAACGTCAGCGGCGCGTCCTCCGCCGCGTCGAGGGGGGCAGCCCGTGTGAGAAGTCCAAGAGCCAGCCCGATAATGATAATCCATACGCAGAAATCACGAAGTCGCATGGCTTAAACCTCCTTGTAGGTGAGGGATAAGCTCTCGCCCTCTGCATCATCGATCTGTCGCCAGCCGCCAGCCGGTTCCTCGATACCAAATTCGATCGCGATGATTCGTACAGGACTTTTCCAGGTTTGCAATTTATATATCAGAAAACACACGATATTCCTCCTATGTGTTGATCAACTGTAACGCATGCATTTAGTTTTGTGGACAGATCGCATGTTTAGCTCACAAAACTGAACGTCTACACCATAACTACCCTCCTTCATGATAATATATCCGCGTCTCGGTGTCTTCAGCGAACGCCCACGACTTCTCGCGTAAAATGTCATAATTTATCCACGGGACAACACGCCAAAAAATTCCTCGCCCATTTGCCCATGGCTGGTGTCGCGCCGCGCGCCCCTTGGTGATCAAAATCCATCCTGTGAAGGGTTGAGTGCAAGGGAAGTTGCAAGATAACGCCTTCGTTCCTCGCCAGGATGCCGCGATCCACCATCCGCTGCAACATCCGGGGGATTGCCAAGTCGGCGACCACAAAACAGGCCATCGACAGCTGGTTGAGGATGATCAGTTTGCGATAGGGCCACATTGAACGCAATAAGCGCCATATCGTGTTTATGTTAAGCTATGTACCTTCCCCCTGTAGGTGTTCGCCATCACCTTTGTCACTGCAGTCCATCGTTTCACTCCCTTCAAGATGAGGGTCTGAACATTCGTTAGTCATCTGAGGGTCTCCCAACAGTGCGCGCATTTTAGCATAATAATTGCCAGGCGTTGTTGATCTAAAAAGTAACGATCATAGCGGTTTTTTAGGTGTCAAGATTCTATGGGGCAACTCACCGGCAAAATATCATTGCGGGTATCTATTGGGGAAGGCGCTGCTTATGGGGAGCAAACTATCACTTCAGGACTTACGCAAATGGGCGGGATTCCGCCGCAAAGAACACAGAAATCTCTGCCGCCTCTTCCTTGTGCAGCGAAATCTGGTAGTCTTTCACCGTAAATTCCAGGGATCGCCGAAGAGCGTTGTGTGCTTGAGACGGATTTCCTCGCCGATCACGACGCGCATAAGCAGCCGTTGACACAGCGCGTCCCGGCTGTTTATGCGCGCGATAATGCCGACCTCGTCCAAACGCCCCCACCGCACGACAACCGTGGGGTGCCAGCCTTTCGTTTGGATCTGGCCGGTCCGGGTCAGGAATGTTCGTAAGCCAACAGGATAACGCCTAACTCATGCTCTGCCGCTTGGAGCCTCTTCAACTGAGCTTCTGTCAATGTAGCCAGTCGAAATTCCGGCTCCACAGCCACAACCCACGTTCCTAACTCCTTTTCCAGATCCTGTACCTTCTCTAACTGTGACTCATTCAACTTAGCAAATTTCACACGCTGCACCATCTCACCAACCTCCTTATGAGAAAATGAGTATATGTTCTGGCAAGATTCAAGTGAGCAACCCTGGTCGCCATGCAAAACCGACGGCTGCTTTCAGCAGAAAACTGGGGATGTTTCTTAGCAGGTTCTTCTATACTTACACCTACTTAATCATAAGAAATCAACCAGCAAGCTCTCTGAATCTTGCCATTGCCCCGTTCCTTAATTGTAACCGTTTAGTTTTGTGAGCAATTACCGTTTTTTGTCACCCGTTCCAGACAGAAACGCGGGTTTGGGGGTGTTTTTTCGTTGGCGGGCTACGCCCGCCAACGAAAAAACACCTCTTTCCTGCAGCTTTAGCCGCTTTGCTGCTGTCAATGGCGCCATTTGCTCACAAAACTAAACGCATACCCTTAATTTACATTATAGCATTAAAGATAGGTTTTTTCAACTGGATTTTCGAACCTATTTAGCTTTTCTCTCTTGACAAGAATCAATTATTTAGTATTATATAAAATAAAATTTAGATATATCTAAATAAAAAAGAACTACAAATAATGCAAAATAAAGCAATTGAAGATTACCTTCAAGCAATCTATGAGATAGAGGCTGAACACGAGCGTGTTTCTACAACAGCTTTAGCGGAATGGATAGGTGTAAAACCTGCATCTGCGACAGCTATGCTCAAAAAGTTGAGTGATATGGGGCTAGTAATGTACGAACCGTATCAGGGAGCAGTACTGAGCGAGAAGGGCAAAACACACGCGTTGGAGATTATTCGCCACCATCAATTACTTGAGTTATTCCTGGCAGAGGTCTTAGATGTGCCGTGGGATCGTGTATATGAGGAAGCACACCGTATCGAACACGCACTCTCCGAATACATCGAAACACGAATTGACGAAGTATTGGGACATCCAACGAAGTGTCCGCACGGCACACCTATTCCCTCGGCAGATGGCACCGTTGTGCCGCGTTCCTGGGTACGCCTCGCCGATTTGCACACTGGACAAACAGCGATTGTATCGCGCGTCAGTGATTATGATGCAGAGTTACTGCGTCATTTAAGTACATTGCACATAGTCCCGCAGACAACATTGACCGTGACTGCCGTAGCGCCCTTCGAGGGGCCAGTAACCGTTCGTATTGGAGAGGAGGAACAAGTTATTGGACATCAAGTAGCAAAGCATATTTTTGTGGAAGATATGCATGAAAAGCCGGAAGAACACTAGCATTTAACTTTCTACATAAGCAAGGTTTCCGACCCCTGCTAACTATATTTTGGAGGAACATAAAAAATATGAAAACCTGGAAGAGTTTGAGTATGGTTGTACTTGGGGTAGCCTTATTGATATCGGGCTGCGCTTCGAGCAGCGAGAAGGGAGACATCACATCGCGCAAGATCAACGTGGTGACCACCATCGGGATGATTACCGATATTGTTGAAAATGTCGGTGGTGAACGTATAGAGGTCATTGGTCTGATGGGCGCGGGCATTGACCCGCACCTGTATAAAGCTAGTGAGGGCGATGTCTCCAAAATGTCCAATGCTGATATCATTTTCTACAACGGGCTGCACCTGGAAGCACAGATGGGGGAAGTGTTTGAGCAAATGGGCAGGCAGATCAAAACAGTGCCCGTCTCAGAAAACATTGATCAATCGCTGCTCCTGGCTTCCGAGGATTATGAAGACGCACCTGACCCGCATATCTGGTTCAACGTCGAGTTCTGGATGCAGGCGGTTGAAGTGGTACGCGATACCTTAAGCGAGATGGATCCAGACAGCAAGAAGCTCTACGAGACAAATGCGAACGCCTATCTAAAGCAACTTGAAGAACTCCACGATTACGTACAAGCACAAGTGCAGCGCGTCCCAAAAGAACAGCGTGTGTTAATCACGGCGCACGACGCCTTTCGCTATTTTGGTGTGGCTTACGGATTTGAGGTGCGCGGCTTACAGGGCATCAGCACTGAGTCCGAAGCAGGCACAGGCGATGTACAAACCCTGGTGGGTTTCATCGTTGAACGTAAAATCAACGCCATCTTTGTCGAATCCTCCGTACCACAGCGCAACATTGAGGCAGTACAAGCGGCAGCAGAAGACAAGGGCCAAACAGTCAACATCGGCGGTGAATTATTCTCCGACGCGATGGGCGATCCTGGCACAGAAGAGGGAACCTACATCGGTATGGTGCGGCACAACATTGACACTATCGTCAGCGCACTATTGAATAAATAAGTGCAATGGATTCACAGATGGTATAAAAAATCTTTACCATTCATTAAATCCGTTAAGATATTTATTACAGAAGGAAAAACAATGAACGAAACGCAACTAGCAATTCAGGTAACCGATTTGACGGTCGCTTACCAAAACCAACCAGTTTTGTGGGATATTGACCTGGATGTCCCCCCCGGCGTGCTGATGGCCATTGTCGGGCCAAACGGCGCGGGCAAGACAACGCTGATCAAAAGCATCCTGGGATTGATCAAACCAGCGGCGGGGCGAGTGTGGATTTACGGCAAGCCCTATATTGAACAACGCCGGTTGGTGGGATATGTGCCGCAGCGCGGCAGCGTGGATTGGGACTTTCCAACCAACGTGATGGACGTAGTGATGATGGGGCGTTACGGCGCACTAGGATGGATCAAGCGACCCGGCAAAGCAGAACGCCAGGCCGCCAGCGAGGCATTGGACAAAGTCGGGATGCTCGATTTTGCCGAACGTCAAATCAGCCAGCTTTCCGGCGGGCAACAACAGCGCGTCTTTTTAGCCCGCGCCCTGGTGCAAGATGCCCAGATCTATTTTATGGATGAACCATTCCAAGGTGTGGATGCAACCACAGAACGCACCATTGTCGCCCTGTTACAAGAACTGCGTGCCCAAGGCAAAACCGTCGTCGTCGTACACCACGATCTACAAACAGTCAACGAATACTTCGACTGGGTGATGCTGCTTAATGTACGCCGCATCGCCAGCGGACCGGTGGAGGAAACATTCACCGCCGATAATCTGAAAACAGCCTATGGCGGGCGGGTGAGTTTTCTGCGCACCGACCCGACGTGTGTACTACCCGAGGAGGTTGTATGAGATGAACAGCTTATGGCAGATTTTATATAATCTTATTTTTGATTATACGTTGCGCACCGTCGCGCTAGGGACGGGCACGCTGGGTATCGTCAGTGGTGCGCTGGGGACATATACTGTGCTGCGCAAGCAGAGCCTTCTCGGTGATGCTATGTCACACGCGGCACTACCCGGGGTGGTGCTAGCCTTTATGCTAACACGCAGCAAAGCACCGTTGGTACTTATCCTCGGCGCAACGGTCGCCGGGTGGATAGGCACACTCCTGGTAATGAGTGTTATCAACAACACTCGCATCAAAGACGACAGTGCAATGGGCTTAGTCTTGTCGGTCTTTTTTGGTTTTGGCTTGATGCTGCTCACGTTTGTACAGCGAACGCCCAACGCAAACCAGGCCGGGCTGGATAAGTTTCTGTTCGGTCAGGCAGCAGCATTGTTGCAGCAAGATGTGGTGACAATGGCTATCATCAGCGGGGTCGACTTGGTTTTGATGGGTATCTTTTGGAAAGAATTCAAGCTGCTCAGCTTCGATCCTGAATTTGGCACCAGCCTGGGCTTTCCAATGCGCTGGCTGGATGTGTTGTTGACCACACTCATCGTCATCGCCATCGTCATTGGGTTACAGGCGGTAGGCGTGGTATTGATGAGTGCGATGGTGGTTGCGCCGGCAGCAGCAGCCCGGCAGTGGACAAATCACATGTACGCAATGGTCATCCTGTCGGCTTTATTCGGTGCATTGGCAGGCGTGAGTGGCGCCGTCATCAGCAGTACGACAACAGGGCTATCTACCGGCCCAACGATCGTGCTTTCTATCAGCGCCATTGTACTTGTTTCGTTGTTTTTTGCAGCCAATCGAGGCCTCGCGTGGCGCTGGATACAATCCCTGCACAACCAACGGATCCTACAAGTCGAAGCAGTGCTACTTGACCTCTACACCCTGGCCTCCAAGCACGGCGACCTCACCCACGGGCATCCGGCTGCTATTCTGCACGCGATGCATAGCGGCGCGGTGAGCATTGAGCGCAGTCTGCGCGAGTTAGAAGCGCGCGGGTGGGCGTGCTGCGCACAAACCGATAATTGGACATTGACCGAAGCAGGATGGAAAGAAGCAGAGCGCATTGCAAATGCACGTAGAGGTACGCAATGACGATACAACAACTTGAAATACAATTGATCGCGTCCGTCGTCGCGGTAGCTTGCTCGTTGGTAGGCGTATTCCTGGTGCTGCGGCGTATGGCTATGATGAGCGACGCGATCAGTCACACGGTCTTACTGGGCATCGTCGTCACCTTTTTCCTGGTACAAGATTTGGGATCTCCGTTGCTCATCATCGGCGCAGCAGCAACAGGAGTATTGACCATCAGCCTAGTAGAATTATTGAATAAGACGCGCCTGGTCAAGGAGGATGCGGCCATCGGATTGGTATTCCCCGCGTTATTCAGCATCGCGGTGATTCTCATCTCACGCTTCGCCACTAACGTACACCTGGACAGCGATTCGGTTCTGCTGGGAGAACTGGCCTTCGCACCTTTTGACCGTTTTGAACTCTTTGGGACGGATCTCGCCCCCAAGGCGCTGGTAATGATGAGTGTGATTTTGCTCATCAATGTACTCTTTATTGTGCTCTTTTACAAAGAACTCAAGCTGGCGACCTTTGACACCGGGCTGGCGGCAACACTAGGCTTTGCCCCAGGATTGATACATTACGGGTTGATGTCACTGGTCTCAATAACGGCAGTGGGCGCGTTCGACGCGGTGGGATCGATCCTGGTAGTTGCTATGATGATCGGCCCGGCGGCAGCAGCCTATTTGCTTACTGACCATTTGCCACGTATGCTAGGCTTGAGCGCGCTCATCGGCGTACTGAGTGCAGTGAGCGGCTACTGGCTTGCCCATTGGCTCGATGCGTCCATCGCAGGCTCAATGGCAACGATGGTCGGCGTGGTATTCCTGGCAACTTTCCTCTTTGCCCCAGAACGTGGCATGATCGCCGTCGCGCGGCGGCGCGCCCGGCAAAAGTGGGAATTCGCGCAGCGGATGCTCGTTATCCACTTACTTAACCACGAAAATACACCGGAGGCGGAAACAGAGAGCCGGGTTGAACACATGCACCATCACATGCGCTGGGAGCCAGACTTTGCATCCAGCGTCATTGCACGCGGTGTGCAGGCAGATTGGATCATCAGGCAAAATGGGCACGTGGTATTGACAGAAAAAGGGCGTGAAGTAGCACGGGTGGCAATTATAGATGAAACAACAGGGAGCCGCTAACCCTGTGAAACGACGGTCGATAGAGCGCCAGGGCAAAATACCACAGCGCGTAGAAGCGTACGACGAATTTGCGCCTGGCCAGATTAGAGATAAAAGATTAGAAACTATATGTCGCTTTAGTAACAAAAAAGTTTCTAATCTCTAACTTCTAATTTCTAATTGTTGAGTGCCACTATTGATAAATGAAAAAAAGTGCTAATAATCATCAAGGAATCTTAATGCAGTCCAAGTGC
>JAFGFI010000149.1 GCA_016931185.1 Anaerolineae bacterium | reverse complement strand
TATGAAGCTGCCGCCTTGACCGAGCCAAGCTGCGTGGCCTACAACGCGATGTTTGAGCGCGCGGGCGGCTTCCGCCCAGGCCACTACGTCAGTGTCTTCGGCGCGGGGCCGATTGGCTTGGCAAGCATTGGATTGGCAAAGGCCGCCGGCGCGGGTAAGATTGCCGCGTTTGAGGTTTCTGCACCCCGGCGCGAATTGGCAAAGCAAGTGGGCGCGGATTATGTCTATGATCCCCGGGAAGTCAACGCTGGTGAAATGTTGATGGAACTCAGCAAGGGTGAAGGCTTCAACTTCCACGTAGAAGCCGCGGGGGCACCGCATTTAACCGTTCCCGAAATGGAAAAGGCCCTGGCCATCAATGCCAAAATCGTCCAAATTGGCCGCGCGGCGCAGCGTGTGCCGATGTATTTGGAAGCCTTCCAAGTCCGCCGCTCCCAGGCCTTCGGTGCGCAGGGACACTCCGGCCACGAAACCTTCCCCAACGTCATTCGCCTGGTCGCTTCCGGGCGTCTTGATCTCAGCCCCATCATCACCGCTCACTATGGTCTGAAGGACACTGTCGCCGCGATTGCGAAATCCACGGAACGGAAAGACGGCAAAATTATGGTCAGGCCAAACCGCTAAGAGAAATAAGAAGATGTTTTTTGGATTTCGAGCATAGCTCGAAATCCAAAAAACATCTTCTTAATATACTGTAAAAAGGAGACATTAATGACAAACAAACCATTACCTGAAGGATTACTTTCCACCGATCAGCCCGATCTGTTTTTTGAGGACAATACGGTGGGGCGTTTGAAGAAGGAAGTCTGGGAAGCCAGCGACGCAGAAATTAATGCGATTTTGGCCGAGTATGGGGTCCCCGCGCCCGTTGAATGGGGGAAACCCGGCTCGTATATCCAGACCACTATTCGTTACCAGGTGGAGGAAAATCGCCGCAAAAACGACATCGTTTTCATTCCCGTTGGTTGTACTGAGTTACACGGGCGACATCTGCCCAGCGCCTCGGATACACTCTACGTCAGCCAAATCCTGGAGGGCGTGCGCCGCTATACGGCTAAGCGTGGTGCGCCCATCAACCTGGCACTGCCGCCACTGATGTATGGTTCGCACCCTTATCACCACATGGGCATGCCGGGCACAATCCCCATCCGCGAAAATGTGGCACGGGAACTGCTCATTGATGTAATGTTGGGCCTGTGGAATGATGGCTTCCGCAAGCAAATTTTCATCAACAATCATGGACACCTGTGGATGCTGGAGTCCGCCATCCAGCAGTTTATGAAGCGCTACCAACTGCCGGGTGTCTTCCGCGTCATTGACTGGCACCGCGCTGTGCGCGAGTTCTTCCGCACCACCGAGAAGGGCGGTCAGTGGGACACCAATTTTGTCCACGCGGATGAATCAGAGACTTCCCTGGGGTTACTGTTCCATCCTGATATGGTCAATATGGATTATGCAGTGGATACTGAGGGCAAGAACTATTTACCAGATGGACACTTCGATAAGTCGGTGGACCCCTTTGGGCGACCAAGCCGCTGGTCGGAAGGCGAGGGACATTTCGCTATCGAGATCGCGGCGACGCCGGAGGGTGTGGTTGGCAAGTCCACACATGGCACGGCGGAGAAAGCCAAGCGGCCCGTCGCCGCCATCCTGCGCTACCTGACACTGCTCAATGACCAAATCTTGGAGGTCTTCCCGCCCGGCACCGTTCCGCCTGTAGAGGAGGTCACACTGCGCACCGCAGCCGAGATGGAGCCTTATCTCCGTGAACCGCTGAGTGAAGGCTGGAAACCGGTCTACGGCCTCCCGCGCATCGGGCAGGACACGGTTCTTTAAATATTTCGATCTGCACAGTTAGTTGTTATAGGACACGGAAAAACAGGGGTTTTTCCCTGTAGACACAGTAAATTATCCGTGTTTTTCCGTGTCCAAAGGAAATATTATGAAAAAATTCAGTTTGGTCTTTTCCACTCACGCGGCGAAATTCCAGGCGGTGGCCCTCAAAGGGGATTTTGAGGCCAATATCGCCAAAATTGCGGGTTGGGGATATGACGGCGTTGAACTGGCGATCCGCGATCCCCGGCTAGTTGACGTGGATGCACTGGCCCGCGTTATCTCCGACCACGGGTTGACCGTGCCAGCTATGGGTACCGGGCAGGCATGGGGCGAGGAAGGGTTATCTTTCACAAGCGATGACCCGGCTATCCGGGCAAAGGCCATTGAGCGAATCAAGAGCCACATCCCCCTGGCTGCGCGCTTCAATGCCGTCATCATCTTGGGGTTAATTCGCGGCATCACACCGCCAGGCCAGAGCCATGCGCAGTCTATGGATTACCTAGTGGCCGCATTGCAGGATTGCGCGGCGGCCGGTGCAGGAGTACGATTCGCCCTGGAGCCGCTCAATCGCTACGAAACCGATCTGATCCACACCGTTGCCGACGGTCTAACCTTGATCGAGCGTGTAGGGGCCGTTAATTTTGGATTGCTGTTAGATACCTTCCATATGAACATCGAAGAACCGGTAATTGAAGAAAGTATTTGCGCCTGTGGCGACCGTATTTTTCACTTCCATGTCGCCGATTCCAACCGCTGGTATCCCGGCGCAGGACATCTGGACTTCGGCACGATTCTCAAAACACTCTATGCTACCGGCTATGAGGATTTTGTGTCCGGGGAGTTTATGCCCAAACCAGACGCGGATACCGCCGCTACCCGAGCCATCGCATATCTACAACAGTAGGTCACCGCTTGCAACTTTTCCCCTTTTTCCATATACTGATTATGTGACCTAGAAGATGCCCGATAGCTCTAACTAGCTCAGGAGATTGACCATCGGCAATACTTGCACCATAATAGACCTAAGTACAGCACACTACGGAGAAAGTAGAAAAAGCCATTTAGGGAGAGGGCAGGGGATTTGCTCAGATGGTACTTTCGTAATTTGGGATAGGGATGTCTGACCGAAGGACGAATCATGACAGGACTCAACGAGAATTTTACAGAATTGCTCGGGAAAAAACTCGAGGAAGCCCTAAAGAAACGTGGCAGAATCAATATTGTCATTGCCGGTAAAACAGGTGTTGGCAAAAGTACACTTATCAACGCAGTCTTCCAGGGCAATCTGGCCGAAACTGGCGATGGACGGCCCGTCACTCGGACAACGCGAGAGATCAGGAAAGAGGGTATTCCTCTGAGCATATTTGATACTCGCGGTCTAGAAATAAGCGAGTACAAGAACACAGTACAGGAACTTGCAAAGCTGATACAAGATAAACAAAAAAGTGAAGACCCCAATCAGCATATCCACATTGCATGGGTCTGCATTATGGAAGAGTCCCGCCGTGTCGAAGATGCTGAAATAAAACTCACCGAAACGATAAGTAAACATATCCCCGTAGTTGCCGTGATTACAAAAAGTATTGCCGATAATGGTTTCCGCCAAAAAGTGCAGGAACTTCTACCACAAGCACGCAATGTGGTTCGAGTTCATGCAAAAGAAACTGTGCTTGATGGCGGGTACAGGCTTCCTCCCATGGGGCTTGAAAGTTTGGTTGAACTCACAATGACACTAGTACCCGAAAGTCAACGTGATGCATTAGCCGCTGCACAACGAGTAAGTCTTAATCACAAACTACAAAGAGCACACGCTGTTGTAGCCACTGCAGCCCTTAGTGCGGGCGGGGCTGGTGCCATTCCCTTACCTTTCTCTGACGCGATCGCCATTGTCCCAATACAAATCTCCATGCTTACTGGCATAAGTGCAGTTTGGGGACTCCCGTTATCAACTGCCTTTTTGGGAACATTGGTGAGTGGTGCTATTTCTAGTTCAGTAGGCACCATAGCAGGTCGTGCCGCCGTAGGGTCTCTTTTAAAATTTATTCCTGGTGTCGGTTCGGTGGTAGGTGGAACCATCAACGCCGGAGTGGCTGGCACACTTACAACCATATTCGGTGAGGCATACATTACAACGCTATATGTACTTACTAAAGATAATCCAGACAGAATACCTACTGCGGAAGAAATTAGAGACGAATTCATGCACCAATTGAAATCCTCGGGAAAATCAAACAACACAGATTGAGCAAACCTTCGCCTGACCATGCACATGGTGGGCAGCCAACCACCATAATGAGGGATGGACTACACCGCCATTCACACCACCACGATTTATGAAATTTGGGGCGCGGAAGGCGGCTACTACCCGGATGGGGTGGGATGAATGGTCGCTGACCATTCGTTTATGCGTTTCTATTCATTGCCGGCGGGGTTAGCGGTGAGTTTATATCGCTATCTCATATCAGGGTGCCATCATCAAACGCCGGAGCGCTCTCCCTAATCGCTGAATCCCTTGTTCAATATCTTCGGGCGTCTGCGTCGCAAAATTAAGCCGCGCATACGCTTCACCTTCCGAACAATTCAAGAAGAATATACCACCCTGCGCAAATTCCACGCCTTGTTCAGCGGCCACTGGCAACAATTTTAGAGAAGATATGTTTTCTGGCAATCGTAACCAGACGAATAATCCCCCTTGAGGCGGATTAACCTGCACATCCGGCGGCAAATAGCGGTTAATAGCCAATATCATAGCATCTCTGCGTTTGCGATATATCCGGCAAGAACGCCGCAAATGCGCCTGGTAACGTCCGACTGTAACATATTCATCCAATCCACGTTGTATCAGGGTAGAAGTAGTTAAATCGTTGACACGTTTGTAATCGACCAATTGACCAAAGATGGGGCCATCGGCAACCAGGAAACCAACACGCAGGCCGGGCATTAACATCTTGGAAAAAGTGCCGACATAGATGACACTCCCGTTCAGATCAAGGGCCTTGATGGCGGGTTGAGCGCGGCCCTCATAGCGCAAATCCCCGGCAAAATCATCTTCCAAAATAGGAACGTTGTAACGGTTTGCCAGTACCACCAACTCGCGGCGACGCGCACCGCTCAAACACATGCCTGTCGGATTCTGGAAATTGGGGATAGTATAGAGGAGTTTGGGATGGTGCTGTTGAAGTAAGGTTTCTACGTGCTCGACCTGCATCCCCCACGCATCCACAGGAACACCGATAATTTTCAGGTTGAGCGCTTTAAATAACGCCAGTGCAAAATTGTAACTGGGTTTCTCCACCAGTATTGCGTCCCCCGGCTTGAGAAGCAACTGGCAGACCAATGCCAGTGCCTGTTGAGAGCCGGAAGTGATGAGGGTATTGTCTGGATTAGCCCGAATCCCTTGACTGGCCAAAATATGAGAAATGGTCTCTCGTAGAGGCCGGTAACCTTCATCAAACGGGCCATAATCCAGTGCCGTAATACCGTCACGCTGGATCACAGTCTGAATGGCTTTGTAAAAATCTTTGAGTGGAAATTGACGAGGATCGCCCACGCCCGTAAAGGAAATGGGATCGGGATGTGAGGCTCGTTGAGATAGTTGGACTGGATAGACGGATTGAGATAATTTCTCGCTCACATGCACATCCTGCTGCCACAATGGCCAGGATATATCCGCTTCATCTTCCAGTGGCAGTGAAGGTGAGACAGGAGCCATCACATAAGTACCACTACCTTCCTGGCTATAAATCAGCCCGTTGCTTTCCAGTTCGGCATAGGCATTGGTGACGGTAATTCGACTGATGCCTAAACTTTCCGCCAACTGGCGGGTGGAAGGCAAACGTGTCTCCGGCAAAAGGTCACCTGAGAGAATATTCTGGCGCAGGTAACATTCAATCTGTCGGTACAGAGGGACAGCACTTTGTAGATCAAGGGGTATGCGCATTTGTTATCTCCTCGCTATGGATGGCCGTCAAAACTTCGCGTTTCACCAGGGCGCCATAGCCCTGTAGCCGCGCTTTCCATAGCGTGTCTGAGCTGTAATATTTTAACCCAAGTTACCATCTGGACAGATTTAAGGATTCTGGACACGGATAACGCAGATAGCACGGTTTTTTCTGTTTTTCACCTATGAAGTCCGCAACCTATAAAATTTGAGCATACAGATAACAGCTTGAGTTATTTTATCAAAATCCGCGCATTTTACAATACCAGAGCTTAAAAAAACAAAGTGGACTTATAATTATTTCTCATCAGTGGTACTACCCATAAATCCACTGATGTTTATAATGGAATATAAGTAACTATTCAACTAACTTGTTTCGGTGTCTGCGAGCGCGGCTAAAGCCACTCTTTAACACGCTTTAGGCCATAATTGCGGTATAGATACCAAGGCTAGTGTTTCTTCAAGGTATGAATGACGGGTAAGCCGCTGACGGCGCTAGTGGCCTAAAGGCCGCAAAAAGTTTTTGAAGGTATTTT
>JAFGFI010000148.1 GCA_016931185.1 Anaerolineae bacterium | reverse complement strand
GCCATCGGCAAGCAGGTTGCCGCGATTGTCCCAAGTATACCCCTGGATGCTGGAATCGGGAAGCTGGATGCTGGTCAGGCGATTCGCCGCGTCGTAAGTGTAGGTGTGAACGCCAATGGCATCCGTCATTACCTCACGGTTGCCGACGGGATCGTACTGGTAGGCGTAGTTCTCCCCCGTAGAGTAGTCGGCGGCGGTCAGGCGATAGAGCGAGTCGTAGGTGTAGCTGATAACGCGCGTGACGCCGCTGACGGTCTCCGTGACGCGCGTGCGGTTGCCGGTGGCGTCCAGTGTGTAGGCGTAGCGGGCGAGGAGAGCGCCGTTGTGGGTGTGCGTCAGGGCAGTCAGGCGGCCGGCGGGGTTGTAGGTGTGCGTGGTTTGCACGCCGTTGGGCAGCGTGGTTGCACTCAGGCGGCCGGCGGGATCGTAGGCGTAGGTCGTCGTGCCGGTGGCCCAGTCGGTGACCTGGATGAGTTTACCTCCATTTGTGGTCTATAGCAGTTCCAAGCATTAAAATCGTCAAACACGCTTGTGCGAGATTTTGATTCTGTTCTGCTGGCGGCCGGTAGATTATGATTCACCGGAAGTGTCTTTGACGAAGCGTTTTCTTGGACCGGCCTAACAAATGGGGGGTAAGCTCACTGCTTAGGGAACCCATCTCGTAAGCCTACCAGCAATAGTTAGGGATGTAATCGATACTTATAAATTTGCCCTCCATCCCCCGCCAACCATAAATTGTGTTCTTCGTCCTCAAAAAAATCGCCCGGGACAGTGGTCATCAAACACCATGCTCCTTGTTCTAAGTCCAATCTGACCACACCAGCACCAGATTGAAACCAGAAATAACCATCTGAACTTTCATACGGTGGTTGTGGATGGGACCAATAATACTGTTTCTCCGAGCCATGAATGCGATCATGAATGAAAACGGGGGAACGTATCACTTGATACCACAACCAATCATCTGGTGTAGAAAACTCAAGCCAACCAAAATCACTGGCCCACAATCTTCCGGAACGATCAAAGGCCAAATTGAAGTTATGCGCATACGCATCAGCGTATGCACCGGGGGGCGTACCATAGTCCTGTAGGCTGCCGGTGTGCGGATCATAGCGATAGACCCGATAAGTTTTCGGATCGAGTGCAGTTTGAGAAGCAGCCGATAGCCATAACGTATCGTCCGCAGCAATGGTAAAGTAGGTAAATGCCAGTCCCCAATCCTGGGTGTTTATTCGCTCGGTCTCTTCGGTGGTGGGATTGTAGCGAATCAAAGTGTTATTTACAGCAAACCATAAATGGCCTTGCGAATCCTCGGCCACCGTTTCAAAACTGTGCCGATGATCATTAAATAGCATTTGTTGGGCATCTGTGATTGCTACAAAACGATCCTCTGTTGCATCATAACGACTTAAAAACCCTTTAAACTGAACATAGCTGGGTTTCCCTACCCCCCAAAGCGTGCCATCTTGGGCTAAGAATAGTTTACGAGGCACAAACTCATCTCCGCCAACCTGAATCGTATAAGTATACAATTTTCCTATACTTGGACGGTAATTAACAATGGCGGTGACAGAAGCGATGACCCAGATATCGTCGCTGGAACGGGCAACGATACTATGGGCCTGTTCCTGCATCACTGTTTTTCGTTGTCGTTGAGACAACTGAGGCTCCCATATTGACGCTACAGGTACTGGGGTCTGACGATAACCAGGCGGGGCCGCAGCGTCAGGTGGAAAGGCAACACTGACCGGTGGAGCAATACATATATCGTGTCTTGCCCATGGCCTGAACATCACCAACACATTGCACAACAATATGCCGAACAACGCAATGCCTACTATAAGAAGCAATGGGAGAATTCTCTTGTCAGACATACTGATTGCTCCCCACTATGGGTGTTGCCCAAAGAAGTTGATAATTTGCGTAGCTGCTTCCGCGTTTACTGCCAGGTCCAGATGCCCTTGGCTATATTGACAACCCATCCTTGGGTCTACTCTAGGAAAGCTACTTGCATTCTTGCCCTGACGACTGTGTCCGGCCCACATAGGGATAGTTTTAGCCACATCATCTGCAGCGTCTTGAGTATCTCTACGTGTCTCCCAATCATCCACATTCAAGCCAGAACCATCACCTGTTAAGAGAGCACTATCCAATATAGCAATGGCCTTAACTTGTGTGTAGGCGCCTTCATCAATTAGTTCGCTAGCGGCCCAGATAACTGCGTCCGCACCGGCACTGTGCCCCACCATATAGACCCGATCTCCTGATGTGGCAATGTCGGTCTTGATAGCTCTTGCGTAATCACCTTTTGCGCCATATGTGTCGTAATCCAGGTATTTATATTCACCTCCCAACTTGACGAATTCGTCTTTTAAAGGTTGTAATGGCACTTGATCACTGTAATCAGCCAAGGGTATTTCGTTTTTGCAATTTGCGCCAGTTCCCATCCCACACGCTAAGATGACCGTACAACCCGTGAAAGCATCAGGTAGTGGTGTTTCTTGAATAGGAGGAGAGCAATCATCACACGCAGTTAGTGTTCCAGTGACTAGCAATCCTACACACAACAACATCATCCACGAATGCCCACCCTTGCGCTTTTTCTTCCGGCCCTGGATTACAATCAGCGGCAGCAACGCCAGCCAAATGCCCAACATCGGGTCGAAATATCGCCCGCCCTTGTACAGCAGCCCCGTTGACCAATCGTACACCCCGCCGCAGATCAGGTGACTCACCGGGCCGTTTGGCCCTTCCAGCACCGTCCCGTCGGGATCAAACAACCACGCGCTGACCACTGCGCCGCCCGTGTCTGCGCCTTGGCGGACGTAGCCTTCCGCGTCGGGGAGGTAGTACAGCCACCCTTCGGCTCCGCTCAGGGCAAGCTCGTCGTCGCGGAACTCGCCCAGGCAGTCGTGACCATACAGGTACCGCACGGTTTCTGTCGGCGTGGTCTCGGCGAGGATGCGGCTGTTGGCGGCGTAGTCCAGGGTGTAGCGGGTGGTTGTCCCGGTCACGGAAAGCGCCACCCGCGCGCCAAGTCCATTATATACGAATTCAGT
>JAFGFI010000147.1 GCA_016931185.1 Anaerolineae bacterium | reverse complement strand
CCTACGATGGACTTGGCGCCGCAGACATCCCCGGTTGGTTGTGGTCTCGTCGCCATCGCCGAGTCCGACGCCGACGATTGAGCCGACGCCGGAGCTCTTTGAGCGAAGGGCTACGTATGAGGGCGTTGAGGTTCGGGTTTTTTGTCCTCTGGGTGGTACTCTCTTTGGGGACATTGACATGCAGATTGTGTGGGACGGGGAAGTGGTCAACGAAGGTGCTCTGTTTAATCTGAGTCCTGGGGATGAGAATAATGGCGCTCTTCATAACCTCTTTGATCCGGAGTTCCACAACTTGGACGAGGATGCCGAGATGGAAATTGTCTTGCGGTACTGTGGCGGTGGCACTCGCTGTGTTCCTCCTTATACTGTTATCCTTGATTACGATGAGGTTCAAGGGCACTATGTGCGTGTAGATCGTACGATGTGGTTGGGTTTTCTCCCGCCGGAGTTTTCGGACTTGGATGGGGATGGGGACTCGGAGGTTGTCGACGCGGACTGGGAATTTTCAAGTGTTCCTGAAGGACCTTGGGTGGGGCTCTGGTCCGCGCCTATCCGGATTTTGACCTATACCCCAGACGGCTTTCAAGACGTAACGCTGGCTTATCCGGATATCATTCGCCAGGACGCCGAACGTTGGTGGGATCTCTACATCATTGGGGCCACGGACGTGGAGGTTGACTACTACTACGGTAATCCGGGCATGTTGGCCGCGTACGTGGCCGACATGTGCCTTTTAGGCGAGCGCTCGCGCAACACCAACACCAGCCGGCGCATTTCGGCGTCGGGGAAGTACATAAAGACACCCTCGGCGATGAAGAGGAACGGTTTGCCGGGGTGAACGTCCACGATGTCCAGCCACGCCAGATCCAGCGCAGACGCAGCGATCATCTTGTAGCGCGGCGTCTCCTCGAGCAGCTTGCGGCGTAATTCGATGACCGGCGGCAGGTCGAGGTCGTACCACATCATTTGGCTGTTGTCCGGCAGCTCAGAGCAGACGCGCTCGAAGCGCGTATCTAGACCGCACCCGATGTGGACGACCACGCCATCGGGATGCGCCGCCAGGAACGCCTGCGCAAAGCGGTCGAACTGCCGCAGGCGCACACAGGTCGCGGTATGGTTTGTAGGGTTCAACTGAAATCGCTCAAAGTCGTAGTCAATTTGGGCAACCAGCTCTTCAGCGCGCGGGTCGCGGATCAGCGCATCAGGATAGCGGTTTTCCACCGCGTGCGAGTAGAGCGTCGCTAACATTGTCTCCGAGACGGTGCTCAGAGCTTCAGCCGGAATTTTGTCAGTCATAGCTTCATCTCCTTCAGACTGTTTTATTACGGGAAGGATCTTTTCATCTCATGTTTTATTCTTCCTGGCCGAAATCACTACCCAAGATTTCGACGGTTCCTCGCCCCCCATCCACGCGGACGCGGTCACCCGTCTTGAGCAGCATGGTAGCATTGCCGCAGCCGACCACCGCCGGGATGCCTATCTCGCGCGCTACGATGGCGGCATGCGAGAGCGGCGCGCCCACATCGGTGATGATGGCGGCCAGGTGTGGGAAAAGCGGCGTCCAGCCGACATTGGTAATCGTGGTGACGAGAATCTCGCCTGGTTGAAGCTGGTTGCCATCTTCCACACGGTCAATACGGCGGACGATCCCCTCCACGCAGCCCGCCGCCCCGGCAATGCCTTTGATGGTGGAAGAGAGGACGGTGGCTCCGGTCTGTCGCGCGTCATAAAAATCACTGCGCCGATTGGGATCTGCTGCCCACTTGAAGGGATCGAAGCGTCCATAGATGATGGATGGATAGGGTGGCAAGGCGCAGTAGCGCCGGTACAATTCACGTCGGGCGGGAACGAGACCGGCAGATGACTTGTCGCCACGCAGGAATGCAACCATCTCATCTATTGTCAGGAAAAAAACATCATCGCCTATTCCCGTCACTTCCCCCACCTGCAACAAAAACCGGCGAACGAGTCGCGATATGCGAATTGACTCGGAACGGAGCGACTCGCGGTCTTTCTCGGCAGCCGTGACCAGTTCCAACCTGCGGCGAAAAGTCTTGCATCTATCCGGGAAGCGTGTTTCAAAACGCTGCCAGGCCGCGCTGAATTCGGCGTATTGCCTGGCCAGAAGCGCCTCCACGTCCACACCCGACCGGATAAAATCGGTAAGTTTTTTCTCGAACCATTCCGGGTCATCACTGGGAATGGGAGCGGATAATTCTACTTCGTGCGGGCTGCGGTGCCCATATCGCTCGATGTCTTGTGCGGTCACCTGCCCGCTCGCTTTGTCCAGCGTCAGCATATCCGGTGTCACTGTCCCACCAACCACAGATTCCCCCAATCCCCAGGCCGCGCTGATCATCACCTGATCGCGCTGTCCGGTGAACGGGTTGGCAGTGAACATAACGCCGGCGGCTTGTGCCGGCACAAGCTGCTGGACAACTACCGCGAGTTCCACGGTATCTTGATCGACATTTTGCTGGATGCGATAACCTATCGCCCGCGCCGTCCAGAGCGAGGCCCAACACTTTTTAACCGCCTCCAGCACGGCCTCAGCACCGCTTATGTTAAGATAGGTCTCCTGCTGGCCGGCAAATGACATCTCCGGCAGGTCCTCAGCGGTGGCTGACGAACGCACGGCGACGGGCACATCACCTTTGCCAAGTCCGGCGTACGCTCGTCGAATCTCCTCGGCAATGTCATCTGGCATCACATGCTGTGCGAAAAGCTTTCCGATCCGGCTGGAGGCCTCTTCGAGCGTCGCGGGCTGATCGGGAGTGGCGACGGAGACAGCCGCCAGAATCTGCTCTTGCAGGCTGTGCTCCGCCACAAATCGGCGATAGGCTGCCGTGGTAATGTGAAAACCAGGAGGCACTGGCAGACTGGCCGCCGCTAGGCGCGCCAGCGAAGCGCCTTTTCCTCCAACCTGCGATAGTCCGGCGGAAGCGTCGGCGAGAGATAAAATAAAATCAGCTTTTACTTGCATAAAAACCTTTTCTTTAAATGGAACCTGCAACAGCCAGACCCGCCAGGAAGACCAGCAGTGCAGCCCACAGGCTGACCGGGCCGAACATCCCCGTCTGCTTGCGATACTCGGCGTACTCCACCGGGAAACGCCGGCCAATGTCAACGAGCTCCTCAATCACCGCCTCCGCCGCGTTCACCAGCCAAACGATCGGGACCATCAACAATCCATCCCAAGTGCCGAGCGCGAGCGCCAACCCGAAGGAAACCGAAATGATCCCGGTGTAGATCGGGTGCCGGGCGAAGCTGTAGATACCGGTGGTTAGCAGTCCTTCCTTCACGTTTTCCCCGCCGACAGTTTTCCGCCGCCGGACGGAGACAGTGAATACGGTGACGCCGGCAGCAATCAAAGCTAAACCCACGACGAGAAATCCTGTTCGCGTTCCGGAGTTGGTGAGAAAAGGCGGTGCCGGGAACACCGTCGGATCGGATGGCAGCCAGGTCAGGGAATAGCAGGCCAGGTTGTAGGCGATCACTCCGAGCAGATTAACCGTGCGGTTTTCCAACAGCGATTCGCTATCCTCGCGGCGCTTGAGAAAATATGCGAACGCGCTGATCGAAAAACCTAACACCGCCAGCAGAATAAAACGTACAATCCACATTTTTTTCCTCCATTTCGACTATCGAACCACTAAAAGATCTTTTTACTCTACTGCCTCTCCAAGCTGGAAGTGAAAGACGCGCATCGGCTTGAGCAAGCGAAAGATGGGAGCCATCCAGCGAAAGGAGTGCAGCCGCGGTTCGGGCCGGTCGAAGTAGCCCCACTCGTCGAGCTGGCGAATACCATCGCCCCAGCGCTCAAGCTCCTGGCCGCGCCAGAGACCCCAGCGCAAAAGGCCCCCAAGCACAAGGTTACCCATCCAGATTTCGAATGGCCTCCAGGCGTCAAAGACCAACTCTGCGCCCGGGAAATAGTCGCGCAGCGTGAGTACCAACATCTTGACCTGCACTTCTTCGAAGTACATAAAGACACCTTCGACCAAAAACAAGAAAGGACACCCACGGTACAGGCGCATACTATGCGCACTTACCTCCTTCAGCCATGCAGACTCGAGTACCGAACAGCCTAGCAGATGATAGCGTCTCCTCGCAAAGACGGTTTCATCGCCCATCAGTTTCCGGCGCAGGTCGATGACCTCCGGCAAATCCAGGTCATACCACGTCACTTGGCCGTTGTCCACCCGTTCAAAGCGCGAGTCGAGGCCGCAGCCGATGTGAACCACGACCGCCTCTGGGTGACGCGCCAGGAAATCCCGGGTGTAGCGATCCATTTCGCGGGTGAGCATGATTCGCAATACCTTGTTCATTTCGGCCATGGGGGTTTGCTCGAGCCAATCAAAGTCATAGCGGATGGATCCATCCGAACTCAGCCGCTTGATCAGTTCCACCGCCTTTTCGTCTTTGATCATAGCATCCGGACGCTGCGTTTCCATCGCCCGGTAGTAAAGCGGGATGAGCAGCGTTTCCGGTACGCCGCTCAAAATTTGAGTTTCGGACATACCACTCTCCTTAAAATTGGTAGCGAAAAATCCCTATCGCCTTGGCGAGAAACGGAATGAGACGTACTTGCCAGGCACAGCGTATGCGCGGCTCGCGGTACTGGAAAGGGAACCGCTCATCGAGCAGACGGATGCCTGCCCCCCATCGTTCGAGATCTTGAGGATGTTTCAGGCCCCAGTGCAGATGGGCGCCAATTCCGGTACGGCTAACTCTGGAATTGTGCCCCCAGCGCATGAACGGCGAAAAGGCATCAAAGACCAGTTCCGCGCCCGGGAAACGGTCGTGCAGCGTCAACACCAGCGACTTGACCTGCGTTTCTTCAAAATACATAAAGACACCCTCCGCTAAGAACAAGAAAGGACGCTGAGCATGCACGCTCACCGTTTCCAGCCAGGCACTCTCAAGCACTGAGCAAGCTAGAAAATGGTGGTGCGCCCCTTCGCCGCCAACTAGCTTTCGTCGGATCTCGATGACCTCCGGCAAATCCAGGTCGTACCACTCCACCCGGCCATTGTCTGGCTGCTCGGAGCAGACACGCTCGAAACGTGTATCAAGGCCGCAGCCGATGTGAACCACCACCGCATCCGGGTGGCGCGCCATGAAGTCCTGGGCGAAGCGGTCGAATTCGCGGCCTTTCAGGATCATAAGAGCACGGCTGAAATCATCGGTCAAGGCCAACGTCTTCCGCAAGGATTCCTGATCTAATTGGCGGACCAGTGCCTCGGCTCTCTCGTCTTTCACAAGGGCGTCGGGGCGTTGTGATTCCATGGCCCGGATGTAGAGTGTAATGAGCAAGGTCTTTTCCACGTTACTCAGGTCTTGATAAGATGTCTCGGACATATTGCACCTCCTCTAATAGCTGGCTGCTATTCCTTGCTTTGCGCCTTCTTCGCTCGTCTGACAGCCGGCTTTAGAACCATCTCGATGGTGATCTTGTCCATTAACCCCGGCGCGATCATCCTCAGCCAAACGGCCAGCCATCCCGGCCCCATCAACACTTCGCGCTTGCGCTTGCTCGCGGCCTTGAGGGTGATGGCCGCGCACTGATCGGCGGTCATTGTTTTCTTGCTGTAGATAGCGCGCCCCTGCGGGCCTCTCGGCGTACCATCCTTGTCCATCAGCCGCTCGTGAAACTCGGTCACCACCCAGTAGGGGCAGATTACCGTCACGCTGACCCCGACCCGGGACAGTTCCATGCGGAGCGAGTCAGAGAAGCCGTGCACGGCATGCTTGCTGGCGATGTAGCTGGTGTTGTAAGGGAGGGGGGCTTTGCCACCCAGACTGGAGATGTTGACGATGCGCCCTTGCGTCAGCTTGAGATGCTTCACGGCGTAGTAGGTGCAGTACACTGTCCCGTAGAAGTTGACGTCCATTACCCGTTTGAACAAAGTGAGATTGGGGAACTCTTCCAGCAAACCGGTCGCGCCGATGCCCGCATTGTTGATTAGCATATCCAAACGACCGAACTCGGCCATAGCGCGCTCGATCAGTGCCTTACACTGAGCCTCATCGGTAACATCGGTAGGCACGGCGATGGCTTTGACGCTGCGCCGGCAGCACTTCTCAGCCAGCGTATTAAGGCGCTGCGCGTCGCGGGCAGCCAGCGCGATCCACGCACCTTGATCGGCCAGCCGCAACGCCAGTGCCCGCCCAATCCCAGACGACGCGCCGGTGACGATGACAGCTTTGTTTTGATAGGGTTTGTCGCTCATAGGGCATCAATCCTTTTGTGCCTCTCCGAGGCGGTAGTGGTAGACACACATCACCCTGGCCAGGAACGGGATGTGCCGCATCCATCGAATGTGATCCAGCCGAGGCTCAGGTTCGTCGAAGTATCCCCACTCGTCGAGCAAATGGATGCTATCGCCCCACTTTTCGAGTTCCTGGCCGCGCCTGAGTCCCCAATGATAACGGACGCCGAACTTGCTGATGGCCATACGGAGGTTATTCATCCGAATGAGAAATGGCGAGAACGCATCGAAGACCAGTTCCGCACCGGGGAAGTGGTCACGCAGCATTAGCACCAGCGACTTAACCTGGGCTTCCTCGAAGTACATCAAGACGCCTTCGGCCAGAAACAGAAAGGGACGCTGACGATGCACTTTCACTGTGTCCAACCAGACACTGTCGAACGCCGAGCCAGCCAGTAAGTGATAGCGTTCCTTTTCGTCGCCGATGAATCTCCGGCGCTGCTCGATAACCTCTGGTAAATCCAGGTCATACCACTCGACCGCGCCATTATCCACGCGCTCGAAGCGCGAATCGAGGCCGCAGCCGATGTGCACCACCACTGCCCCCGGGTTGCGCGCCAGGAAATCCTGCGCATAGCGGTCAAATTCCCGGTTGCGCAGGATCACCCCTACCTTATCATCATCGTCCATCTTGAGCTGCCTGATCCGGTCGAAGTCGTAGCTCATCTGCGTGACCAACGTCACGGCTTTCTCATCTTTGATCAGCGCGTCCGGACGCTGTGATTCCATTGCCCGGATGTAGAGCGTCATAAGCAACGTTTCGGCCACGCCGCTCAGGTCCTGGGTAGTGTTCTCGGACATGTCACCCTCCTTGTTGTAACTGATAGTGAAATACACCACTTCCAATTACTCTTTATCCTGGTTTCCTGAACTCCACCACCCAGCCTGTATCCTTCCAGATTGACACAACTTGATTTCCTGCATGGCCGTCGGAACCAGATCGACCGGTGTGGTGAACAACGTTGACGTGGTGTTTACATCTTTAAATAATTCCAGACTTCGCTCAGCAATATATCAGTCTTGACTTAGTTCGTTAATAGTTGCGCCATAGCCGCCTCTACGCCATTAGATTTAACCCACACCAGGGCGCCGTTGTCCCTTGCAAGGAACGCCCGCCCCAAGCCAGAGTGGCGAAATTCCTTGAGATCTTCCTCGAAGGGATGTCCCACGCGATGGTCGTCGCTCACTTTGCCATCGCGCATCACGAGAACCCGGTTGGTTTGGCGGGCGACAGAGGGGTCATGCGTGACGACGATAATGGTGGTAGCGAGTTCGATGTTGAGTTGGCGCAACAGCGCAATCACATCTGTGCCACTCTGGGAATCCAGGTTACCCGTCGGCTCATCTGCAAGGATCAACGCCGGCTGGTTTGCCAGCGCGCGCGCAATCGCCACGCGCTGCCGCTGTCCACCAGAAAGCTGACTTGGCAGGTGTCCCATCCGGTCAGCGAGGCCTACCAATTCCAACAACTCCCGCGCGCGCTTGTGACGCTTCCCCGCGCCAGCGACCTGACCCATCAGCGGCGTCTCGACGTTTTCCTGTGCATTGAGGGTAGGAATCAGGTTGTGCATCTGGAAGACGAAGCCCACCGTCTTCGCACGGAATCGATCCAGGTTGCGCACGCGGCGCAGATCCTGCCCATTGATGAACACCTGTCCCCGCGTGGGTCGATCCAGCGCACCGAGCATGTTGAGCAGCGTGGATTTTCTCGACCCCGACGGCCCCATCACCGCGAGGAATTCGCCGCGTATGACCTGGATATTCACACCATCGGGGGCGCGCACTTGGTCACCGTCGCCGTAGATTTTGGTCAAATCGCGGGTTTCGATAAGGATTTCACTCATAGTGCAATGCCTCCACTGGCTGCAAATTCGCGGCGCGCCACGCGGGATAGACACCGCCAATGATACCCAGGATGAACGCCGTGACGAATGCCTGGAGGAATAGATCGGGTGTGTAGGTCATTTGCATGAAGCCTTTAACTGCCGGACTTAGGTTAATAACATACCCGAGCAAGATGCCTGCTACACCTCCCACCACACCGCCGATCAGGCTCAGAACAACCGACTCACGCACAATCATGCCCAGAATGCGCCGTTTGCTCCAACCGAGCGCGCGCAGTACACCGATTTCGCGCGTGCGTTCAAACACACTCATTACCATTGTGTTCGTCATCCCCAGTCCCCCAACGATGAGCGCCATCAGCGCAATGGCCCACGTCATCGCTTTCATCATCTGCAAATCACTGAGGCCCTCGGTGAACTCGCTGGCGCGGGAGAGGGCCACATCTGGGAAGCGTGCCTCAATATCGCGCTTGATTACGTCAGCCTGATCGAGATCCGTCACCCAGACACCCACAAAACTGACTTTGTGGGCTTGTCCGAAGAGCTTTTGCGCGTCGCGCAAACTGATGACACAGCCGCCATCCTGAAACGGCACACCTGTCTCATAAATGCCCATAATCTTGAACGCCTGACCAAACAAACGTATGGTTTCCCCGGCCTCTTTGTCCAGGTTTTCCGCCGCCACCCGTCCGAGCAGCATCTGCCGGTTGGTGGTGAGTTCAATGCCTTCAATCACCGTGAAATCACGAATGCCCATGCTACGTGGTTGGTAACCGAAGATGATGAAGAAGGGCAAGTTTTCTATGGTCGTATAGCCCATAAAAAGTCCCTCGGCAGCCTGGACGCCGGGCAAAGCCGCTATCCGCCGCACCGTTCCTTCATCCACGCGGCTCACGTCTGCCGAGGAGTTAGGTTGGCTGCCGACGAGATGCGCGCCCACCCCCACCGCAATCCCGGTGACAGCATCCAGCAGTCCCGTACTCATCGCGCCGAGTAAAACCATCGCCATCATTGCAATACCAATGCCAATGGTGGTGAGAAGTGTGCGAATCGGCTGGCGCATGATGTTGCGAAGTGCAGAAGATCGCGCATGATGTGCCGCAGACGCCCGCGCGCCTTCGTAGTGCATTGCCTCGGCGGGGAGCAACCGCGATGCACGCCACGCGGGTAGCCCACCGCCGAGCAAGCCTAACCCCAAAGCCACAGCTCCCCCTTGCGCGAGAAGCACAGGGGAAAGTGTCACACTAATGAAACTGCCATAGGCTGAAGAGCTTTCCAGAGCGCGCATGCCCGCCAGCCCCAACAGGACGCCGATACCACCACCTATGAAACTCAACACAAAAGATTCGCCCAGAACCATCCGCAGAACACGGCCCGGCCGCCCGCCCACTGCGCGCAGCCCCCCGATTTCACGAGTGCGCTCAAAAACGCTCATCAACATCGTGTTCATCACACCCACACCGCCGATGAGAATGGCGACAAACGAAACCACCCAGGTAAAAACGGAGACATATTTCAACATGTCCTGCTGGGCTGCAAAATCGGCGGAACGCGACACGGTGAGGTCATCGAAGCGTCGCTTAATGCGCGCGCGTAACTGATCTAGATCGGCCTCTGGACGTAGTTTGAGTAAGAAGGCGTTGATCTGGCGTGGCTTATTGGCGACCTGTTGAGCATCTTCCAGCAAAACAACGGCAGCCCCATCCTTGAAGGGCTACCCTGCCTCATAAATACCCACGATGCGGTAGACAGTAGTGGTAACCCGGAACGAATCACCAACCTGCTTGTCGAGATCCTCCGCCGCACTGCGTCCCAGCAAATTTTTGAGAAGCATAGCCCTCGGACACCCCTTCGCCCATTACGATTTCACTTCGATATCCACAAAATCAACTACTTTTTGCACGCTGAGGCGTAGCCAAACCACCCGCCACCGGGCAATGACCAGGTGTAGTCTACGTACCCTAGCGCAGTTAACTGCTCCCCCAATTCAACCAATGGCACAAAGTGCAGAGCAAATGCGCGCTTGAACCAGTGTTTGAGATCCGTGCGCGGATCATCCGCGCCTTCCGCGAAAGTGCTGGTGGCGAAGGCAGCCCCCGGAGCGCTGACACGGGCGATCTCGCTCAGTGCGCGTGGCAGATCGGGAAACTGGTGAAAGCCGCCGGAACAGTTGACTTTGTGCAGTGCAGCATCAGAGAAGGGCAGCGCGTTCGCGTCACCGTGAATAAGGAGAACGTTCTCCAATCCCCAACGATTGATGTGGTGGGTCGCCCGCGCCAACATCGCCAACGAATAATCCAATCCGATGACCAATCCTTCTGCCCCGGCGCACTTGGCCCACTCGACGGTGAAGTTGCCCTGCCCGCACGCTAGATCGAGCAGCACATCGCCAGATTGCACCTGCAATTTCCGCTGTGCTTCTGCCACTTCTACAGCGAAATCCGGGGAATTCAACGCGCGCGTAAGGGTCTCACGGAAGCGGTCGTAAACCCAAGCGGTGAAGGGCGTGTCCAGTGTCCTTTGCGTCACGGTTTTGGGTTGCACTTCATCTAGCAGGTGCAGCACGCCGTCATGGTAGGGATAGACGCGCCCTGTGACCGGGCAGCGCAAGCCCGCGTTATCCGCCAAAACTTCCGGTGGTTGTTCTGGCGATGTGGGTAGCCGCAACAGCGGTGCGGCCCGTTCTAAGATCCGTTGGCTCTGTTCAGTGGATATATTTGGTGATACCGCAATCATCTGTTGCGATTTTCTCCACGTCCAATAAATCATTCCAACACTGGCGGTGACGCCAATAGCGATTACAGATATGGATTTTTTCATCTTTGGCTCCTGATAGTAAACTTGGAAATGAAAACTGGCTTAGAATTATTCTTCTCCGATCCCCCGCTGCGCTTCAATGCGCTTGAGCAAAGTTGGCAATTCATCTTCGATCAACGAGAACATATCGTGCGCTTCTTGCAGACGTTCGCGCAGGATGGGGTCTTCGTCTTTGAGCAGCTCTAGACCGCGCTCGGCAATTTGGTGTAGCGAGGCCATCATTCGCAAGTACATCCGCATAAATGTCACCCAGCCACCGGGTAAAAAGCGAAAATAGATGCGACGCGGCAATGGTGAGGGGACCCGTTCGATCAATCCCATCTCACTGAGCAGGCGCGCGCTGGTGCTGACCGAACTTTTGCTGGCCTGCAGCCGCGCGCACAAGTCGTCAATGGATTGCTCCGGTGGATCCGCAATCAACAACACCCCCAGGATGCGGCCTGCCATTCGGGGAATTCCCATCTGCTCAAAATACAAGCTGATGTCCTCAATAAAGTGTCTTTGTTCATAGTAACGTTCGGGCATAGTAGCGGTTCCTTTCTCACTATATAAATCTTCCTGGAAACTAAATTTTCTAGTTTAGTTTCCAGGAAGGTAATTTGGACATTGTGCTTACTCTTGTGTTCGTATTCTCGATATTACAGGGTGGTGACGTCTATGAGTAATCCATTTTCCTAATTCTACCACCATCAAAAGCCCCACAGCGACGCCTGCGACCAGCAACCACTGTTCCACCTGCAGCGGCACGACAGATAGCATTTGCCGCAACCCGGGCACCAGGAAAGCCAACAACGCCACTACTACCCCGGAGACAACAGCCCAGATCAACGGTTTATTTGCACTCAATGGCGCGCTATGCAGGATTGAGCGGCGCATACTGCGATAGGCGAAGATGTAAATCATCGAGTTGATGGCGAAACTGGCAAAGGTGAAACTCCGCCCGACGATAGGATCGTTGTGCTGCAAGTAGTAATGACCAAATAAAGTCAGTCCCACCACAGCACTAACCGTGCTGATGATAGCGATGAGTGCCAGGCCGAGCGAATTCAAAATCGGTTCGTTCAAGGGTTTGGGCGGTTCTTCCATGATCCCATTTTCTTTCGGTTCGAAACCTAGAACAATGTCGGAAGGCCCATCGCAAATCAAGTGGATCCACAGGATTTGTGCTACCAGAAGTGGCGCGGGCCAATCGAGTAACATTGCTCCGAAGACCAGAAGTACTTCGGCAAAGGAGTTCGACAGCGTGTAGGCGACTACCTTGCGGATGTTCTCGAAGATGATACGCCCTTCCTCGATAGCAGCCACAACAGTTTTGAAGTTATTGTCCAGCAAAATCAGATCGGCCGTCTCTTTGGCCACGTCAGTAGCAGCGCCCACCACCACACCGATGTTCGCCCGTTTGAGGGCCGGGGCGTCGTTGACGCCATCACCGATCATGGCAGTGATTTCACCGCGTGTTTGCAGGGCACGCACGATACGAAGCTTATCCTGCGGGCGGATGCGGGCGAAAATGGCGATTTCCGGCACACGCTGAACCAGCTCTTCGTCGCTGAGTTGATTCAACGCCTCGCCATCAAGTACTTGCTCAGACTGGGTTGCCAGGCCGATCATGGCCGCAATTCGTTCGGCAGTCTTGCGATAGTCGCCGGTGATCATCTTCACTCGGATGCCAGCCTGCCGCGCCACCTGGATGGCCTCGCGCACCCCTTCACGGATGGGATCTTCCATCGCAACCAGCCCCACCCAAGTATAGCCGGTGTGATCGCCAAGCAGTCCGTCTGGGCGATAGGCCAATCCGAGCAGTCGCAGCCCCTCACTGGCCCATTCCTCCACCTGTACCAGGACCTGCTCCCGTTCAGGGTCGGTCATGACACACATATCCAATACAATTTCTGGCGCGCCCTTGAGGTAGTGAATTTTCTGTCCGGCGACGCGGTTGGCCGCAACCATGAATTTGGTCTCGCTGCTGAACAATTCCTCTCCCAACTGTTCCGCGCCCTCAACCATCTCCTGCGGATCACCACCAAGTTCCTTCCGGGCATATTCCCACAACGCCGCATCCACCGGCCCTTCCAGGTCGTTACAATACACCATCACCTCCAGGGCGCGCTGCGCGTCGTTGACAGCCTGGCGTGTCACCTGCATTCGCCCCTCAGTGAGGGTGCCCGTCTTGTCGGTACAGATCGTAGTGACAGAGCCAAGTGTCTCCACCGCCAGCAGTCGCTTTACCAACCCATTGCGCTTGAGAATCTTGCGCATACCCAACACCAGGATAACGGTCACGGCAATAAGCAAGCCTTCGGGCACAGCAGCAATCGCCAAGATAATGGACACGCGCAACATGTCGAGTACCTGACGGCCGGAGATCAAGCCAACGATAAAGATAGTCGCCGTAATCGCCAATACTAATCGGGTGAGGGTATGGCTGAAGGTTTCCAGGCGCACCTGGAGCGGTGTCTTATCCTCAATATCCTCGTGCAAGCTGGTCGCGATGTGTCCCAACTCGGTGCGCGCGCCGGTCGCGGTCACTCGCATTAATCCTCGCCCGGTGAGAACAGTCGTGCCCATAAAGACCTGATTCTGGTCGGCCTCAGTGGTTTTGACCACCGGTTCACTTTCGCCGGTGAGAATGGCTTCTTCGATGGTCAGTTTCAGGGTGTCAAGTAGTTCGCCATCGCCAGGAACGCGCTCACCCGCGTTAAGCAGGACGATATCATCAGGTACTAACTCGTGGACTTCTATCTCCTGACGCGTTCCATCGCGGATGACAGTAGTGGTAGGCTTGAGTAAACCCTTGAGAGCGGTGTAAGTACGCTGTGCTTGATACTCTTGGATAAAGCCCAGGATAGCATCCAGCAGAACGACCGCCATAATGATTCCAAAGTCGCCATATTCACCCACGGCCAATGAGATCCCTGCCGCTACGAGAATGATATATACCAGTGGATTTTTGAACTGGTTAAAGAAAATCCCTATGGCCGAGGTTTTCTTGGCCGAGGGAAGAGCATTTTCGCCGTACTCGCGGCGCCGTTGTTCAACTTCTGTGGCTGTAAGTCCATTTACTGTTAGTGTTGTAGTCAAGGCTATCTATCTCCTTAAATATGTTCTATTATGAACCTACTGATATTCTATCATATTTCGAAATTTCAGTCAATACCGAATCTTCAAAACGAGTGCAAAAATATATCAGACTTCTTATGCAGTGTCGCCCCACCTGACGGGTGGGTGTCAAAGTTTCGCATCCACACTTAACTGCGGTTGTAGCATGGCCCTTATCCTCCCTTTCCCCAGCAGACCAGGGAAAGGGAGGAAAGTAAAAAGGGTATTTTTCGCGTTCGAACTTTACTCGAACGCGAAAAATACCCTTAAAAAGCACCCCTACCACAAAGTAGAGAGAGGATTAGGGGGGAGCAACTTGCGCTCTGAACTGCACGATCTTAATTTCCTGGCAGAGCAAATACTGGCATTGACCGTCACTACTTATGATCTGAAGAAGAACTATAACTTCAGAAACATCGAAATGATCTTGGTACAAGTCGCTACCAATTTATTAACATGGCCAGCCGCTGCTAACTCCTTTACTCAACCACCACGATCACGCCAATCTCGGCCCACGCAAAAAGCGTTTCCGCGTCGGGAATTCCCAAAATCACGCAACCATACGAGGCCGGCGTTCCCAAATTTCCGGCCCACAAACGCTGTCCGCTGGAAAGAATGGGCAATTCATGGATACCGTTATCCACCCCGCCTCCAGCAGGATAAATCGCCATAAAGTAAGGCATCCATAAATCCCATTGTGAACCATAAGCATTTTCATCTTTTTCATAAATTTGGAAAATACCCCGGTGTGTCGGAGAATTTTTCATGCCGGTGGAAACAATCCAATCCCACCGTAAAGTTTCGTTTTCATACACACGCATCCGCTGCTCATTGAGATTAATAACAATCTTTTTACCTTCCACCGGTATATGGGGCGTCAATACATCCTGAGAGGGAATGATAACCTGTTGTCCTACACTCAACCGGTCTATGTCAATATCGGTATTTGCTGCCGCCACCAACCCAGGCGGCATCCCAAACTTGGCTGCCAGGCTGGTGAGTGTGTCTCCAGCTTGCACAATATAGGTGCGTTCCGGGTGAGTGAGATAAAGCGCAACGCTCTCCTCCTCGGCATTGAAGGCATCAAAAACTTGTTGGGAAGCTTCATCAATACGGAACCCTTGATCTTCTCCCATTTCTTCATCTAAAGCTAGGAGTGTGGCCTGAATCTCGTACAAGTTGACCGTTACCACAGGCTCCCCTTCCGATCCTGGAACTAAGTGAAGCCAGGGGGCAATATCGTCGCGATCTAATACCCAAGTTAGCTTTTCAGCGGTGAGAACGTCGTAAGTGTACAGCGTGATTACACGCGCCAGTAAAGGCTCGGCCTGTGCAACAACGCTTTCGGTATCAGGGGTTACAGGTTCAACTATCTCAAATTCCAGGGGCACTTCTACGCGGCGCGGGTCTCCGCTGGCGGACTGTAACCGTACCAAAGTATTGCTCACATTGAGCATACGCCCGGCCTGCCCCGGCACAACCACGATCTCACCATTTTCCAGACGGATTGTTGCATCAATGGCCGGTTGTGAAACCTCGGTCGATAAGGATTCCAATAGTCCCCGCGCAGCCTCAGCGTCAAAACCGAAACGCAAAGCGACCGTGTGATATTGGAGCCATACCTCGGCTTGCGCCCGCCAGTCCTCGGTGCGACCTATCGCGCGTGCATCTGTTACCATTGCCTGTGTATCCACGTACATTCCGGCTTCCGTCCAAGTATAAGTCCATTGTTGTTCCCCATCTGTCAAAACTAAAATGCCAGCCTCGACATTAGCGGCGACTTCATCCAGCGCGCTCACTGCGCTCTCAGGGCGCAGCCCTCCCAAATTTACACCTAGCGCATAGATATTAGGATAGATATGATCACGGTACAGTCTCTCCATCCGCTGCATAAAGACCCAGCCGCTAAATACGATAGAAGCCACAAGAATCAAGAATAAGACCAATATTAAAAACCCTGCTACGGCCCGATACCGCTGAGGGGGATTTGTTGATGGATAAACTGCACTGGCATTCATATCTCCTCCTTTACTGCCGTTTCACACATCGTGAGATATTTTCCGCTTAAGACGTTTAAAATATCAAGTAAGTTCCATTATTATAAACCCAGTTTTGGATCCAAACCACGCAGGGCGCACCTGAATTCAGGTGCGCCCTGCGCTTAAAAGGAAGAAGAAACGATGCGTTAGCCTTGTTAAACAGGCATCGTCGCTTGCATCATAGGATAGCGTTGGCCCCCATCCGCGACTATCCTCGATACATATTTAAATAGAGAGAAATCTCTCCGCCAACTTTTGGCTGTGCGTGTCTAGTATCCCAAGATCGGAAATCTCATAGCGCGCCTCGTTAACATCAATCAGCAGCCAATGACCTGGCGAAACCTCGCGCGTATAACGGATGACGCTATTGCGCATCACAAACTCCTGCAATCCCTTATCGGTTTCCACCGTCCAATAAAGGAATCCTAATTCTTCTTTTACATCAAGAATCCGGTGAATTTGAGGCACAAAATAATGCATATTTAGCTCCGTTGCCACCGCATCACGATCTTCGACAAGTAACTTAGTCCAATCTTCAATGATGCCGATCTCTTTATCATCAGTGGCATCCCGCACAGAGAGAAACACCGTGTTCTTAGATACCGGGAAGCATGAACGTAGAACCACTCGTGGGTAGTACACCGCCTCTGCATTTTCCGGCGTCACTGTTAGACTTAACGTGTCCTCATGCCGTTCGAAATGTACATCCGCCGGTTGCAAATAAATAACCTCAAATGCTTTCGCCATTTTGCCCTCTCCTTACAGGGGTACCGCGCCGTCCAGGCGGGCTAATTGTGATTGCATCTGCACCAGGTTGTAGAACATCCCCTGATTTTCCATAAGCTGTTTAGGTGCGCCTTGCTCTTCGAGTTTACCGTGATTTAAGACCAGGATGCGATCGGCATTATAGAGCGTTGATAGACGGTGGGCAATAGCAATCGTAGTACGCCCCTTCACCAAGACATCCAATGCTTCCTGGATCTGTCGCTCTGTCTCTGTATCCACCGATGATGTGGCTTCGTCCAGGATCAAAATACGTGGGTCATGCAAAATAGCGCGCGCAATGGAAATACGCTGCCGCTCTCCCCCAGATAATCCCGTGCCCCCCTCTCCCACTATCGTATCGTAGCCTTCAGGTAACACAGTGATAAAATCATGCGCATTGGCAGCCTTTGCCGCGCGGATGATCTGGTGTAAACTCGCGTCACCTTTCCCATAAGCGATATTTTCCGCCAACGTTCCCCGGAAGAGGAAGGGCGTCTGTAACACCATGCCCACTTGCTGCCGGATTTCTTCGATAGATAGGTCGCGCAGATCTATACCGTCAATACGGATTGCACCACGCGTCACATCGTAAAAGCGACACAATAAGTTAATCAACGTCGTTTTACCCGCGCCACTATGCCCCACCACGCCAATCATTTCCCCGGGTTCCACCGCAAAACTTACATCACTGATCACCGGATAGTAAGGATCATACCCAAAGGTGACATGGTCAAACTCGATGTGTCCTGAAATTTGAGGTTTATGGACCGGCCGTAGGGATTCCGGCTGCACATCCTCGTCCAACAGCTCAAACGTGCGCTGCGAGATTGTGAGGAAACGGTTAAGCGTTTGGCTGATTTGTGTCAGGTTGGACAATGGGCCATAGAACATCCCCAGGTAGCTAATAAACGCCATTAATGTGCCCAATGTAATAGTATCTGCCAGTACCGCCTGCCCACCTGCATACCAGATAATCAGTCCACCCGCAGAAAAAGCGAAAGAGATCAGCGGGAAAAATTTACTCCATGCCAGATCAACCTGCAACCGGGCATCTAACATACTCTGGTTGCGATTGTGATAGCGCGCTTCTTCTTGCTCTTCCTGTGCAAATGCTTTCACCACACGCACCCCTGCAAGAAAGGTGTTTAACATCGCGTTCAATCGCCATCGCGCGATCCAGAAACGACGGAAATGAGGCTGCATATAGCGGTAGTAGAAGAACGCCGCAGCCATCACAAACGGTGTGGGAATCAAGACATAGAGACCCAAGGAAGGTTCCATCGAGAAAAGAATCACGCCAATCCCAAGCACGAGCAGCATATTCAATATGAAACTGGTAAGTTGGTTAAATAACCCCTGCAGTTCTTCGGTATCCTGGTTAATACGCGTCATTAAACGACCGGCTTGGTTTTTATCAAAATAATCCACCGGTAATTTTTTGAGATGGGCAAAAATGGTATCACGGATACTCGATGTGAACCGCGAGCTGACGTTAATGGTCAACCAGTTTTTGGCAATCGTTGTGACGACTTGTGCCACACGCACGCCCAGCAGCCCTAGCACCAGCCACAACAACAACTCAATACGCTCCCGCGATCCCAGCACATCATCAATCAGAATCCGGGTCAAGTAAGGGGGCATCAAATCAACCGTCACCCCTACCAATAACAACACCACAATCACGATTAACTTACCCCAATAAGGCTTTGCCAATCCCATCAGCCGCTTGAAAAGTTTACCCCGTTGGATACAGTTAGGGCAGACCTTCGACGAGGTATCTATCAAATGACGTCCGCACACCAAACATGTGTGACTGTCAGCATCTGGGTCCGGGACCGGTACATCTGGACCTTCCTGGGCACGTTCGTGCAAATAATGCGCCGCGCGTCCAAAACGGTCAGTTTGATCATTGGGGAAGTGCAGCAAAACATGAGGATGTGTATCTACAGTTACCTGTATCAGCCCATTGCCGACACAACGTTCGATCTTTGCATCTTCAATCTTGTTTAAAGGGAATTTATGCCGGAGAGTGGCAGGAGTACTATGCCCGTCACCACTGTGGCGTTCAATGACCCACAAATCATTCGCATCAATGAGAAGCCATTGTTCGCCAAATTGTCCATCAGACGCTAAATCTGATTGTATTGCGAGTTTGATATTATCGGGATGGGTGCCATTTGCTCGCAAATTTGCCGCGACTGAGGTGGGAATTTCAGCCGCTAAGATCGGTTTGTGTACCGATTCGTCCTTACTATCCTCGCTGTTCATTTTTCGCCTCCTTATTGGTGAGCTATCTACAGTAACAGCATTTCCTGAACTCCCATATCTGAAATGAGAGTTCTTTTACCAATAAGGCGCCCAAAGAGTTAGGAGTCAGAAGTTAAGAATAAAAAAAGTTGCGAGCTTGATTTAATTCTTATTTTCCAAGCCCCTGGCTCCTAAAAACAAAAAAGGGCACCTTAAACACAAAGGTGTCCTTCTTCCACGCCTACGAGGTTAGCTGTCGGACTCGGGCCGAAGAAGCTCGCCCTACAGTGATGCTGTTTTCACATTCACTGACTCGCCCCTCACTTGGGTCCCCCGCTGCTATGTATAATGCAATACATATACATTAGGCGCTACGTATTCAATTATCTACTACGCTAAACATCATACCACAGAGCTATATTTAAGTCAATAGCAAAAACAAACCAAAACCTATCCCCATTGACTTACCATTGCCACAATATATCATTCAGGTGTACCAAAGCCCTGTTTTCCTCTTTATCCCCACCAGTGGATCCCTCGGCCACTGCAATAGCCAGAGATCGCACACTGCGCACATAGTCGGAAAACTCTTCTGCAGTCGTTTTTCTTTTTAAAATCATACGGACTTCTGATAATAAATTTCCGATTGATGTGCGTGCAGCTTTGTTCATCACGGTTTCATCTATATACTTATGATCTTGTAGTGTTACAAGAGATCGCACCAGAGGCGTTGCCGATTGGGCCAACGCATCCATTTCGACATGCCATGCTTTGGTCTCTGCATCATCCAATGTGTGATCTGCGACTGCTATATCCAACAATATGGCGCAAAACATAGCACGTAAGGCTACCCATTCTTCATTGCTAAAATTTGCTTGACCCGTCATCTTTTCCCTCCTTATCATCCGATCAATCAACCAGGTTCGTTCCCCACTTATCAACAATCCAGGGCGAAATATCCAATTCCATAAGCCATATACGCCCTTCCGTCACCAACCACCATAAAGCGTCATAGTCCCCCGCGGCTGCATCCTGGAGCGATTGGTGAACCACAGATAAAGCCAGCTCCGCCCAAGGTGATAAAGGCTGCGAGCTGGCTTTACCGGAATGAGGAGTAAGCGCCAACACTGTACTCATCCATCGCTCTAATGTCTTGTTACTCAAATCATCAGGTTGTGCCTCTTGTATAAAGAACAAATTACCTGTAATATCTGCAGATGACTGTTCCATATACTTAAATTGATCTAGTCCCATCTCATTCCTCTTGTGTTTAGGTTTGTTTGCAGTATCCACTTGTTTCACCATTGTTGTCGGTTTTTATCATTATATAAGATCTCCATATAAATTATGTAACTTTATCATAACAAACATGCAACGAAAACGTAAAATATGGAATATGATGTTGGTACGTTACACTTTCCAAAATACAATGCGCCTGTTTTCATGATGTGTGAAATGTGATACATCAAAATGGTAACCGTTTAGTTTTGTGAGCGATTATCGTTTTCTGTCACTGCTCCAGACAGAAACGAGAGTTTGGGTGTATTTTTGATCTTATCTACGTTGTTAGCTATAATTTTTCATAATTCGCGATTCGTGATTTGCTAATCCGTGATTCGCAACCAAGGATGGTTCAAGTTACCTTGACACTTGATAGAATATCAAGTGTCAAGGTAAAAAGCAAGGTTTCTAAACCTTGCCCGCAACCATTCTCAATTTCACTTAGGAGGTCTCTGATGAATGAACTGTATCAATTAAATATGGGATTAGGAAGCCTGCCATTGCTTACCGGAGCGGAAACGCGCTCTATTTCTGCCGAAAATCCTACTGGAGAACGGGGGAATGGGGCCAGAGCTGTGCCGGATGCTAACAACGCGGCGGCTATGTTGGGGCAAGGATGGAAGGTACGTCCATGCATTACACTGGAGCCTGGTACGACGACAACACTGGCAGATGTCGCCGGGCCGGGAATAATCCAGCATATCTGGATCACAGTACATCCCAAGGCATATCGAGATACAATCTTGCGCTTTTACTGGGATAACGAAATAACACCCTCCATCGAAGTTCCCCTGGGAGATTTCTTTTGCAACGGGCACGCGCTGCGCTACAATGTAAACTCACTGCCGGTGGCCGTGAACCCATCAGGCGGTTTTAACAGTTATTGGCCGATGCCCTTCAAGCAGCGCGCGCGCATTACAATTGAGAATCAGCATAAAGAATCCATCAGGGGTTTCTATTACCAGATTACCTACACACTGACCGAAATTCCTGCTAATGCGGCTTATTTCCACGCGCAATGGCGTCGCTCGTTGACGCGGCGCGATTATCCCGAACACGTATTACTTGATGGCGTTCAGGGGCAAGGACACTACGTGGGCACCTTCCTGGCATGGACGCAGCTTTCTAATGATTGGTGGGGCGAAGGAGAGATCAAATTCTATATGGATGGGGATGCCGAGTTTCCTACCATCTGTGGCACGGGCACTGAGGATTATTTCTGTGGGGCGTGGGGCTTTGAGGGAGAGACCTACTCCGCGCCATTCCAGGGCTATCCGCTCTATCGCAAAGAGCCGGGGGAAGTCCCACGTCACAGCCTCTATCGCTGGCACGTGCTGGATCCCATCCGCTTTAAACAAGAGCTGAAAGTGACAATCCAGGCTCTTGGTTGGTGGCCTAATGGAAAATTTGAGCCACTGACAGATGATATTGCCTCTGTCGCCTATTGGTATCAGTCAGAACCACACGCGCCATTCCCGACATTTCCCCTGGTACACGAGCGCTGGTCACGGTAGTTAAACAACAAATAAGTGAATGGTAAAGGCATAAGTTGCCTTTACCATTCCTGTGCTAATTTCACCATCGTTTCATAATTACGCAACACCTGTGAAGAAATCTCGCGTCCATAGGGACATGAAGAAGGCATCAACACGAAGCCGCGCCCTGAACCCTCTGTACCATCACGAAGGGCCTGCCGTACTCGTGCCGCAAACGTTGATGTCGAAAGGGTTTCAATCTCCGAAGCTTCAATATTGCCGAAAAGCACCATCTCTGCACCATATTCCCGGCGCACGTCGCTGAGCATTACGTCCCCCTGGGGGGGTGGCTCGATAGGATCTAGCCCCGCCGGGTGCATAGCGACAATATAAGGCAAAATGTGTTTGAGTCGCCCATGACAGTGGATGCGGGCAAAGCCCCCGTATTTTTGAATCATATCCACCATTGGGCCTGTGTAGCGGACAACGTACTCCTCAAACAATCGTGGCGGCAGAAAAGGGACAGAAGCATATTCCGGGCCGTAAATACGCCATAAATGTCCCGGAAACTCACGGGCGACCTGTTCCACCATGGGGTAGAGAACACGCGCGTGTTTTTCCAACAGTTGGTGAAACAGTGTGGATCCGGTCAATGCTAACACGGTATAATCCGCCATTGAAAATAGCGATGCCACTGCACATAACGGATCCCCCACATCCACCATCACGATCCCCGCGTCGCCCAGTGCAGTCTCCTCTGCCCTTAGCACATCCACATTGTATTCGTAGACGAAAGCCTCGTCGGGTAATTGAAGATAGGCCCGCGCATCCTCCGTATCTTTAAGCAAATGCTCCACCGTCCATACTGTCGCCACGTCAGCATCATGACGGGTAAGTGACGTCATCGTCCGCCCGGCAATGGTCAATGTCGTGTGTTCAAGGCGTGAATGGGTCAACGGACGTAACGCATTGACCGAAGCATTGTTATCTTCCGTTGAATTTCGTTGAATCCGTTGGGATATTTCAGTATGGAAAAATGCATCACGGCAATTCTCCTGCGCAGGGACAGATGTAGGGGCGAGCATACGAATAAGATCAGTTTCCTCCTCCGCCAATTGAATTAACTCACGCCAGCCAGGGCCGTTGTAAACGTTGAAGGGGTCATCATCGTCAGGATCAAGTCGCCAGCCCCCGATCTCGTAAAAACTAACAGCGGGACGATCTACCGGATCGCCCCGCAACGTTGCCATGAGTCGTTCACGCCGTGTTATCATAATGCCATAATCTCTATGTGGGGCAGGCTTTCCAGCCTGCCGGGTAGACAGGAAAGTTGGCTCTACATTTGTCAATACACTTGCTTATAAACCAAACGCTCAAACGGGATCGCACCGGCTTTCACCTCCACAAACGGTTCCCCATCCCGCACACCCACCGTACCATAGCCGGTTGCGGTGCAAAGGAAGGCGCGAAAGTCACCTTTAACACTGGGGGTGAGATAAAGCACCCTTTCCACTGCGTCATAGCGCGCCCCTGATAACCCTTGCAGCAGCCCGTAAGACGCCAATGCGCGCGCATACCAGTGCCCGCACTCATACTCGTTGAAGGGATTACGTACCTGCCCGTCGTAGCGGCTGCGAGCCGCGCGCACGATGTCTAGCCCGGCTTCAACCTCGCCCATTAACATCAGGTGAGACGCGACCTGGTATTCGATACCCGTCCAAACTTCATTGCTGTAGACAAAAGGCAGAGAAAGCGCGCCGCCTTTGGGCCAGGTGCAAAGTAGAAGTCCTCCCTCCTTGCCAAGTGCAAAGGTCGGTCGTTGCGGGTTAGCATGCGTGGATAGATCATGTTTGAGGTTATGCCGGTAAATTGCCAGCAGATGTCCCTTCACTTTCTCAGGATCCAGGAACGCCGCTACCCCACACATCGCCGCGATCCACGCACCCAGGACACCGTCGGAGAGGCAGCCGGTACCGTACTGGTATTTTGGCCCTTCCTCTTGCAATAAGGCTACCGCCTCCGGCGAGTAATTTACATTCCACGTTTGCCCCAGGGTTGGGTCTGCCGCGTGCAACCCTTCCCACTGAATTTTCTGGACAAAGTATTCGCCATCCCACAGATCGGATTCCATAACCAGCCGCCCCTTTTCCAACAACTCCGCGTAAAGGGGCACAGTATCACCAAGTGCATCTGCCATCACCGTCGCGGCTTTGAGCGCGCCCAGGTAGAACGAGGTACACAT
>JAFGFI010000146.1 GCA_016931185.1 Anaerolineae bacterium | reverse complement strand
CGTCCCCGCGCGGCAGGCATATTCCCACTCCGCCTCGGCAGGCAGGCAGTAGACGCGCCCGGTCAACTCTGATAAACGCTCACAAAACGCCACAGCGTTATGCCAGTTCACGCGATCTACAGGACGGTTCACACCTTTGCAACGATACGGCGGCGTCCATCTCATCACGGCTTCCCATTGTGCCTGCGTGACAGGGCACTGGCTCATAAAAAACGCCGGTACACTGACACTGTGTTGCGGACGTTCATCATCGTACCCGATACCGGTCCGCGATCCCATCAAAAAACGACCGGCAGGGATAGCAACCATAGCCAACGTCACATCACCAGGCAATACTTCGACAAAATGCCCCGCTTGATGAGCGCGCGTCTGGATAATCGTACCTTGCTTGTCGAGGGTTATAGTTTCAAAGGTAAAGGTTTCCATCTGGGGCACGCTGGCACCGGTTTCCGTATTATCTACACCGATCATGTCCCTCCTTGATTGACCTCATTCACGATCCCCCTGGCTAAATCCCCCGCCCGTTCGAAAGGGCGAAAAATAATATCGTTCTCCACATTCCCTTGACCTGCCACCCCTAAATAGGGAAAAGTATCCAGCAGGACAGGTCGCATTTTCAACACGGTGCAAAAGTCGTGCAGATATTCAAGGATCTGGTGAGGATTAGCATATTCAGCGACACCAATTAATCCACAAGGTTTACCTTTGAGCGGCGAGGGTACAGCACTTTGCCCCTGACTTTCATAGAAGAAAAAACGTGAAATCAGGCGTTCAGCCCATGCCTGGAACTGTGCCGGTGGCGCGCGGAAATAGAGTGGCGTGCCAATAACCAATGCGTCAGCTTTTATCATGCGAGTAAGTGTAACGTCAACATCGTCCGCAATAGCACATTGATAGGGATGCGTCGAGCAATAAGTAGAACACATCACACGGCATGGATGCACATTCTGCTCGACAATATAAACGATGTCGAATTCCAAGCAAGACTCAATACTCTGCATCTCACGGATAACATGATTGACCAGTGTATCCGTATGACGATTTTTGCGCATTGACCCAACAATACCTAGAATATACACAATATCTTATTTACACTCCATATCGGCCACATCAGGCTCCGTAGCCTCGGCCCAACGCCGCTCAAACTCCTGGAGGTATTGCGCAGCAATATCACGATTTGTGATCATCACGACATTCTCATCATTGCTCGTATCCGCGTTCTCTGAGAAATTAAACGATCCGGTGACAACCGTCTGCTCATCAATCACCAAGACTTTGTGGTGAAACGTGCCTGGATTGCCGTCTTGACGCACCGGGACATCGGCACAATACAGTATGGGCAATTCGCTGTATTCGGTCTCGCTACCCCGTGTCTCAAAAATGCCCATCACATCCACACCCGCCTCAGCACGTTCCAGTACCGCGTTTCCCATCCCCTCGTGCGTAAATGAAAAAGCCATAAAACGGATGCTGCTCTGCGCGCCTTCAAGCAAAGCAGCCAACCGGTCGGCGACATCATCTTCTGCCGCGAAGAGAATCTGCACGGGGGTACCGTCAATTGTTACACTTTGCTCATCCACTGTTGATGGCGAAGTAGGGCCAAACTTTCCATCCCACATTTCCGCAAATTCGCGTTCATAAATCTCGGCAACTTCGGGGGATTCAATCACAATGACGTTGTTGTTGTTCCTAAAGTTGCCATTGACGGTAATATTGGTAGATCCTGTCCACACTGTCTGATCATCAAAAATCCAAAACTTATTGTGCATCAACGCGCCGCGCCCGTCATCTATGACCTCAATACCGGCTTTCTCAAGCATAGCAAACTGTCCGTGCCCCTCTTCTTCATCCGCTTCAATGCCATTCTCGTCATCCGTGACCCACTGCACTTCTACGCCACGTTTATGCGCGGCAATCAACGCTTCAGCTACCGGGGTGAGATTAAATTCAAAAGCCGCAATGTGAATGGTACTTTGCGCGTCGTTTATACGCGCGATCAGTTGTTCAGGAATCGAACCGGTCAAATTATCCGGATCGTTAACATTCAAGGGGTCAGTAAAATAAACCTGCCACCAATCGCCGCCACTGCCCACGATAGCCGGGGAAGAAGTCTGCGTCGCCTGGTCAAACAATCCTAGCGGATCGGAGCCCGTCAGTAAATAATAGCTGCCCAGAACGAGCACCACAATAATACCAACAATTGTTGTCAGACGACTCGAAGACGTTGATTGCTTCTTTGACGTTGAAGTGCTACGTTTTGAGACGGACGATTTGCTGGAAGAAGTCTTTGTCGCAGACTTTTTCGTTGTTCCCCTAGTTGTTGTACTTTTCTTGGTCATGGGTTTCCTCCAAAGTAATATCTGTATGATTGAATAAATTTTCGATCCATACACGCAGATTTTCAATAGCTTGTGAAGGGTGGACTGTTTGACTGTGTTGTAAGAACATATCCCATTGCACATCCGTGAAAGAGGTTAGTTCCCTGCCATAGATAATGACCACTTGCCCGGCCATTTTAGCCCATAACGCCCTGCTATCCTCACCACTCATTTCTGCACGTTTGGGAATCCACTGATTGACCAGACGCATAAACCGCCGGATAGCGCGCAAGCGTGGAGCCATAGCTTCCTCCGCCTCTAAGTCATCCAGTCCCGCTGTACTCTGCGCAATCATCTTAGCACAGGCCACCCCCCAATCAAGCAACACCTTGGCTGCAGTATCATCTAAAGCCGCCGTCAAAGCCTCATTTTCCAGAAGGCTTTCTGCAGCGCGGGACTCTCGCGGTTTGAGAGGATTTACTTTAGGCTTAGGTGCGGGCTCTATTCCTCGTACAAATAGATTTTTAAACCATTTTTTTGGATCGAGCATAACTGGAGCTCCCTTCTTACATTTTTAAAGTGCAGTGTCAAAAGCTCCTCAGGAGCAATGGCAAGTATAGACGATATTGAGTCACCTTCGTGATAGCCGTATACATATCGCTTATCCCTTGATCGGTCGTGACTTGAATCACGTTAGATAACACCCCACTATAACCGGTCTCAACAGTGACGACAACCATCTGTGTCCAGGTATCCCCTCCCGCCGGGAGTGTTGCAGTCCAGACCAGATTTCCTCCTGGCAGCACTGCAGTTTCCCCGGCTATCGCGCCAACCTGGACGTGGCTGGGTAAAATATCAGTGATAACAGCGTGAAGGGCAACATTACCGGTGTTCGTCACGTACAGTGTATACGTTAATTGCTCACCAGCATCCACTGGGTCAGGTATAGCTTCTTTGCTAATGGCTATCGCTGGTAAGTCTTGCGGCAGAGAAGTTGCGGTAAAAATACCAGTCACACCTTCCACGCTTGTTACCCGCACAACATTAGTAAGCGGCCCGACATAGCCTATGTCAGTCGTCACAACAACGGTCTGTATCCAGACACCACCCGGCGCAGTAATGGATAGATTTATCAAGCATATTCATATCCATACTGCACCATTGCCGGAACGAAAAAATCAAAGTCATGTACTCCCTCATCTGTCTTCCATCGTCCCACTGCCTCTGGGTTGACTGGAATCTTCTCCAACTTAAAACCCAAGAAATCCTCCAACCGCGCCAACGTCTCATCCTGGCGCAGCACGAAATCCTCAAAACGCACTTCGATCCAGTATTTAGGTTTAGGCATCGCCTGTACCAGATCATACTGATATTTCCATGAAATGGCACGGCGCAGACGTTCATCATCGGTGGGCGGATAATCAATATCGAAATCATGCAGATTGTCAGTCAAGTGCCCCCCAATAATACTATCACGCGGGTCACGGATCCAGAAGATGTACTTAATATCCGGGTACATCCGTAATATCCACGGAAAAACTAATGTGGTTTCTGGAATCTTCCAGCCGGTATGCTCAGTGGAATTCAACCGCACCGAAGTCAAATAGGTATGGATAAGAAACTTAAATTCGTCAGGGATGTCGGCAGCCAATGCGCGATCCCAATTCCAAGAAAGATCGCCCTGCCAATCTACGTAGCGGGCGAAGACGCGGCAGGCGTCATACATCGCCTGCGGCGGCAGTAGATCGCCAGAACGGTTAAGTGGCGCGCCCATAAACACACCACTCGCTGAAAGCGTATGTGACATTGCACGGGTTCCTGAATGGCCCCGGCCAATAATCGTAATTCGGGTCATATAATTACCTCATTTTGAAAATAAAAAATTAGAATATTAATCCCTTTGAGTCTCCAGAATCAGAACCCAATCTTGAAAGATAGGCATGACACGCCAACCTCCGTGGCCAATAGGCAGCGCCCAATCGCCATTCGCATCGGGTTCGACAACACCAAGATCAAGCTCTTCACCGTTAGTGGGATTGAACAAGAAAGCATGATAAGTCACATCAGGTTCAATTCCTTTTACGATACCTGAGCCAAACGTCGAGGGCCAGAAGATAAAACGCACTTCACCTGGAATCCCGGCTGCGTAGGCCGCAAAGTAATTATCCGAACTCCAATGCGGTTCAACCCATTCCGGATGCACTTCAAAACGCCACCACGCATAGCGTTCGAGCAATCTCTTGCCCAAACCGACTTGCGCCGAACCAGGCAAACCCATCGCTTCATCCCACGGAGTATTGCCCCAGGTCAGGCCATGGGGAGAAGGCCCGTAAGGCTGCTCTCGTGTGTTCACCTGCCAGATACCATTAGCGCCATAGGTATGACCTGCCGCGCCATTCAACATACATACCCAGAACATCAGCCGTTGCACCTCCTGACGGGACGCTTCGCCGATACCTTCGTAACAAACTTCAGCATCGATGACAGGCATAGTTAGTGTGCGTCCCATGGCCCGACCCACCGAGTCAACAGTGTTGGGCAAGCTCTGCCGATCACTGTGTCCCGTCTGAAGCATCTCGAAGTCAATCAACGTCGGGGGCGACATCTGCTCACGTCCATCTTGGCCTGGATGTACCGTGACCAGACGATGATAGGGATCAATCTCACGTACATAAGCCGCAACTTCACTCCAGCCCTGGCGCAAGAACTCAGTCTCGGCCTTCTTGTCTGCGGAAAGATAAAAGGGCATCGTCTGCTCTCCGGCCAAACACCAGAAGACGGGATACGCGCCATAGCGGGCAATAAGATAGCGCCAATGCTGCTTGATTTTGTTAATACCGAGCAACTTCAGATAATATCCCCAACAACCGACAATGCACGGCATCAGGCCAACATCCACCAGGTATTGGATACGCCGGTCGACGAAGTCAAAGTAAGCCGGATTAACACGTATGTAATCCGCTTCCCAAGGGAATCCGGCTTCATTTGCACCACGGGCCTCAAATCCCATCATATCAGGATAGAGGCCCGCGACGATCTGGATAACATTGAAACCCTTCCCAACGCGATCTAACGCCAGGGTTTGGAAATCTCTGGGCCAGACCAGGCGTTTGCAAAATCCCATCCACCAGGTGTCCGCCAACCAAAAGAATGATGTCCCATCCATGAACTCAAAATGGCGACGATCATTGGCGACACGCACCGGCCCGCGCTGCAACAGTCTATTGGGGCCGTGATAAGGCGAGACCTCGAACACCCCCGTTATCCCGTGCAGATCGGAGTTATTCTCATCTGAGCAGAAGGTACAATAATGATGTTCTCCCAATCTCGGAGTCGCAAACCGCACACGCCAGAGGTTGTCGCCAGCCCAAAATGCCGGCACACGCTGCGAAATACCATCTGCACCGGAAAACAACACATCCAGTTGAACATCATTAAACGGGTCCACGTAGGGTTTGTGCGAAGAAAACGTCCACTCATGAACTACATTTTGTGTGATAGCTTGCATGATATCCTCAAGATTAAGCACAGCGTGATACGTGAAGCGTGATACGTGATGAATTACCAATTACGAATGACATTGATAACCACAAAAACTGCACCCCATCACATATCACGCATTACGTTTCACGTTTTACATTTTACAGCGTGATGATTTGTCCTGTCTCCCAAGACTGGATTACGGCCTCGATGATGCGCTGGACATGAAGCGCGGCAGCGCCAGAGGCATCAATTTCTTCTGGCTTGACCTGGGCCAGGTTCTGTTCGACCCACACACCAATACGGCTGGCAAACGTCTCACTGAAGTTCATCATCCCACCAACATAATCGTAGGTCTCGGTCTCGCGGCTAAAACGAGGATAGAAGGTGAGGTGCTCACAAGCGTCAAGTAAAACAAAACGCGCCTTGGAGCCAACAACTTCGAGCGTCTCCAATCCATAACTACCACCCGCGTCATAACTGCCAGTGAGATGACCGATAATGCCATTCTTGAAGAGCAAGTTGACCTGCACATTTGACCAGCAAACGCGCCGTCCATCCGGACCGTCGGGACGCGGGCCTTTCTTAAAGAATGCTTGTACCTTTTCCACATCACCGCCATAATAACGCATCACATCCAATGAGTGAGGATGCAGCGCGCGAATATGAAACCACGGGGAACTTTCATTGGGATTGTTAATCCACATTTTCATGTTGATGATATTGATCTCCCCTAACCGCCCCGACGTGACCCATTCTTTAGCGCGCAGTGCAGCGGGGGTGAAACGATGGTTGAGGTTGATACCATAGCGCAGGTTCTTCTTCTTCGCCAGCGCGACCATCTCTGCAGCTTTATTGATGTCATTAGAGATAGGTTTTTCCCCCAGTGTGGGGATACCGGCCTCGAGCAATTCCATCGTAGGTCCATAGTGATCACCGCCGTTTTCAACGCCAGCAGTACACATACTGGAGGCGTCAATATGGATTCCGCTCTTCAGCATCTCCTGCACTGAATAGAAGGCCGGGCAATCGTAGGCTGCCGATGCTTTATCCGCCCGCTCCTTAATAATGTCGCAGACTGCGACGATTTTCACATCATCACGCTTTTGATACACTCGCGCGTGTGTATTTCCGATATTGCCCAACCCAACAATAGCGACTTTAAGCGCCATTTTTAAATCCTCCTCATAATTTTAAGTCTACTCAGAAATCCAAAAGACCGATTATCTACTTCTTATTCCCTGCCTGCAACTTCGCCGCTTGCATAGGATCGCCAATGTGCAGGGTATCATAGGCCTGCTGCGAAGAAGTGAATGCTCCAATACCCTCGTGGCCATGCCAATCGCCCTGGTGATGGATGGGGTTAGGTAAGCCGGTCTCGGCCTCGCGTTTGGCAATCCAGCGTTCCATCCGGTTACGCAGGAATTCCACCACATCCGGTTCTGCTTCCGCCAGATTGTTGTACTCCTCCGGGTCTTCAACGAGATTATACAATTCCACCGCTGGCTTGAAGTGAAAATCCGGCTCCAACGCCTCGATGAGCTTCCATTCTGGCGTGCGCCAACCATGCTTACGCATCCATGTACACTCAGTAATGTAGAATTCACCGGCATAAGACGCAACAGACCCATCCACCAGCCGCATCAAGCTCTTACCATCGAAGGCGATATCCGTCTCGATGTCGGCCAGTTCCAGCAACGTGGGCACGAGATCTTGATGACGATTATAGCCCCCCACCCGCTTACCTGCCGGAACAGCGCGGGGATAGCGAATAATAAGAGGTACATGCAACGTCTGATCATACATCCCGTGGTGGTCAAAATAACAGTCGTGATCGTAGAGTGTCTCACCGTGATCCGAGTTAAGGATGACGATGGTGTTATCATCAAGTTTGAGGCTCTCTACAGCAGTAAGGATAGTCTGAATCGCCGCGTCCATATAGGCCACTGCACCATCATATTGCGCAATCACATAATCCTTGTCCGAGATTCCCGGTGGCATCCAAGTAGCGAAAAAGTCACAGAAGGGTTTGAACTCCATCACTGGGCCCATCGAATGATTGCGGGGATTAGCTTCATTACCGTGGTAGAACATCCGCTCGAAGGGTTCAGGGGGGAGATAAGGCGCGTGCGGATCCATGTGGCGCAAAAACAGGAAAAACGGCTCCTTCTGCTTTGCCAGGCGCTCCAATTCCGGAATAGTCACATCATTGAGATTCTGCGCCTTGGGACTGCGGCCTTCGTTCCAACTACCCCACCCTGGGAAATCAATGTAGGTGTCAAAACCACGTGCCGCCGGATTACCCCGGAAACCAACGCAGGTCGTGGCATAGCCCTGTCCCTTGAGAATCTCCGGAAGCGTTGCGATCTCTGGGCGCAGGGGGCCTTTGTGACGCAGTGCAATCATCTGCGTACTGATCACGTCCATTCCCGTGAGCATCGAACCGTAGCCGCTGGTCGTGGGAATGTACGCGCTATACGTACGCTCAAAGAGCGTCCCTCCTTGCGCGAAACGATCAATGTGCGGTGTGGTCAATTTAGGATAACCATAGCAGCTCATATGATCGGCGCGCAACGAGTCAATACCGATTAACAAAATATTAGGGGATTTTCTCCGTGGCATAGAGCCTCCTTTTATAAGTTGTGAATGGTGAATGAGAATAACTTGATAGTAAATTATACATTCACCCCGTCACTTTGTCACGCGGATGTCCGCGTCCATGTTACTCCATCACAACATCTTATTCTATTTTATCATATACCCTTCTGACACACCAAACCATAACAATATTCAGACAATTTTGGACTTTGTTCCTGACTTACGATAAGTGCGTGGGGAGATTCCCTCTCTGGCCTTGAACACTTTAGAGAAATAACTGCTGTCGCCAAAACCAACAGACTGTGCAATATCTGTGATAGATACATCACTACTCACCAGAAGTGCTTTAGCTTGTGCTAAGCGCACACGAGTAAGATATTCCCACGGTGATAAGCCCGTTTCACTTTTGAAACACTCAGAGAAATAGTGCGGGCTGAGGAATACATGACCTGAGATCGTATCCAGAGAAAGTATTTCCGCGTAGTTTTGCTCAATGAATGTTATTGCTTCTTGAATTGCATTGCGCTTACCCTGCAAGTCAATAGCATAAGGAGAAGGAGCATAAACAGAAGTGTAAGCACGCCCTACTATCACTAACAATTCCAGAAACAGGCCCATTGCAGCGGCCCTGTACCCTGCTTGTTGCCCTTCAAGTTCATGTACAAGCATATCCAGGCACGCTTCGACGCGCAAACGGGCGATAGGCGGTAAGCGCAATTTGTAACGAAAAGCCATTTCGGTTCGGAAACACGGTTCAACGACAAAAAAATCGAAGATGCCGGGTACATCTTGCAGATAGATAAAACTATTTTCAATCAACCCCGGCATAAAGAGGATATTAAAAATACGTAATTCCTCAGTTTGCCGGTAAGCGTGCTGCTCTCCAGCAGCAATAACAAAAATATCGCCTTCCAAAATCACATCAGAGATGGTAATAGGTGCAACAACTCTACCAAGTTCCTCATCCATGGGTAAAGTGTAAATATCATGTTGGGCCGTTCCTTTCGCGACATAGACGACTTCTACAAAATCGTGGCTATGATGATCCAAACACTCCTGAGATAACCGCTGCACAGAAAGTGGAAAGGTTAAATCCGTAAAAATAGTTTCCGATCTAATAATATGACTCATAATTAGGTTACAGTGTTCTAATTTTTTATCCTTACACTTCAGGCTCTGAATGAAATAACTAAAATCTGGAACTTGAAGCTCAGGGTTTTAACACCTCCAGTAAATTATATGCGATAATATCAGGAAGGATAACCATATTTTAGAGATATAAAATCGGCGACAAATTTGAGATTTGTCGCCGAAGAGAACCCTAACATGATATAGTGGTCCAGAATTAAATTTTGTTGGAGGATGGATCAGATGCCGGTCATAGAGTCACACAGTTGAGAGATCCCACTCTTCATAGATCTTAGGCACATCATTGATCAGGCGTTGGGTATATGCCTCTTTCGGGTTCAAAATCACCTCATCGGCAGATCCATGTTCAACAATGTTTCCATGCTCCATGATATAGACACTGTCAGAAACATAATACGCCAGACCTATATCATGGGTGATAAAAATGATCGTCATCCCGATTTCGTTACGCAATTGCATCAGCATGTCCAGGATAGTCGCGCGGGAACAGGCGTCAATCATCGAGGTTGGCTCGTCGGCCAGCAGTATCCTTGGCATCAGCAAAAAGACACGGGCAATCATTAATCGCTGCATCTGTCCGCCAGAAAGTTCAAAGGGATACTTGTTGGTCAATTCCTCGAACTTCAAATTGACAAAGCTGCACGCTTTTGTCATCATCTCCAACTTTGTCGCATACGGAATTTTTCGACCGACACGCATGTAAATACAATCCAAAAGCACTTCGTCAATTTTATGAAAAATATTATATGATGAAAATGGATCCTGGAAAATCGCTTGAATACTTTTCCAATATTCCTTTTTCTTCTTATGCGTCCCGATATCGCGTTTCTTCCCCTGGAAGTAAATCTCACCCTCGGTAGGATTGAGCAATCCCAAAAGCATCTTCGCCAAAGTGGTCTTGCCGCTGCCCGACTCGCCCACGATCGAGATGATTTCGCCCTCATAGAAATTAAAATCCACATGATCGACAGCTACTGTTTTCTGGCGGCCAAGCCCAAACACTTTGGTCAATCCTGACCCGCTCAGGCATACTTTTCTTTTCTCAGCCATTTTTATATGCCTCCCTCAGTTCTTCTTCCGAAAGGATACAACGGTAAGTGCGACCACCTTTAATTTCACGAAGATCGACGGCATGTACCTTACATTCTGGCCGAACGTATTTGCAGCGCTCGGCAAAGCGGCAACCAGACGGTGGATTTTTAAGATTGGGCGGCACCCCGGGAATTGCAGTCAGTTTGACATCCCGTAGCCCCTCTTCAGGCACGATGATCGAGCCCATAAGACCTTTGGCATAGGGATGGAGTGAATCAAACACAACCTCTTGTGCGGTGCCCTTCTCCACGATTTGGCCCGCGTACATGACCATAATATCATCGGTCACGTTGTAAAGCAACGGAAGTTCATGCGTGATGAAGATCAACGAGTCGATCAAGCCATATTCCATCAACTGCTTAAACATCTTGATGACCATCTTCTGTGAAGTGACATCAAGCGCGGAGGAAGGCTCATCCGCAATCAGCACCTTCGGGGAAAGTAACACAGATATCGCAATCACCGTGCGCTGTTTCATGCCGCCAGAAAGTTCAACGGGGTATTTATGCAACGTGCTCTCTGGAAGCCCTAAAGTTTCAAACAACTTTCTGGCACGCTCATAAATCTCTTTCTTGGTGGCATACTCATGAACTTGGATTACATCCTCAATAAAGTTAATGACCTTCAGAGTAGGGTTGAGCGCGTTCATCGCGGCCTGGGGGATATAGGCAATCTCATTCCCCAATATCGATCTACGAATATTATCAGGATCCATCCTAGAAATATTACGTCCATCAATGATAATTTCGCCACTCATGTAGTGCAATGGAGCGAAGTAATACCCCATCAGGCTGAGGGCGAGCGTGGACTTGCCGCAACCAGATTCGCCGGCAATGCCCAACGATTTTCCTTCTCCGACCTGCAGAGAAACGTGGTCAACCGCATAAATACTCTCCCCAAAGCGGGTGATATACCTTGTCGTCAGTTCATTGACCTCTAATATTGTTTTTGACATATCCATTATTCCCTCAAAGCCGGATTGAATACCTGGTCGAGGCCCGTATTCATCAAATTCATTGAGAATGTAATCAGCGCGATAGTCACAAGCACAGGGAAATACGCCCACCATTTCCCCAGGATATGCGCCTGGTAGATCATCGCCCAGTTCATCATCAACCCCAGCGTAGGCACTTCGGTTGTTCTGGGTCCTAACCCAAGGATAGACAACCCGGCCTCCGCCAGAATACCGGAGGAAATTTGCAAAATGAGCGCCATCACGACATAAGAAGCGATGTAGGGCAGAATATCGGCGACAATGATGTAAATGATGGAGTGCCCGGATAATTTCGACAGATTAACATGATCACGATTGCGCAGCGAAACCACTTGCGACCGCACGGCCCTGGTCGTCCATACCCAGGAAGTAAACCCGATCACCACCGCGACGGTGACAGCACCGCGTCTTTCCTGCCCGATGCTAAACGAAATCAAGATCAACATCACAAAGCTAGGAATAACTGTAAAAAGATTGGTGATGAACATAATGATGTCATCCACCAGTCCGCCGATATAACCCGCCAGCAATCCCAGAGTCAATCCGATCAAAGTGGCAATGATACCAGCGACAAAACCAATCTGTAGCGACACACGGGTGGCCGCCACCAGCTCTGTCAACACATCCCTACCGAAGTTATCGGTTCCAAGCGGCAAAAACCGCACGTTCGCCACCTGGTTGACATTCACATAGCCAGACTGTACAACGGAACCTGTCTCCTCCAGGGTACCGGTCTCTGCGTTCTTTATGGCAACGATTGCCCCCTCCGTGGATAAAAGTCCTTCGAGCGAGGTATTGAGCCGGATGTAGTAATTGCGCTTGGCGTTTGTCATCCCGGCAATCTTCTGCGTGGGGTCATAATTGTTTTCCCACAGACCCAGGAGCAATGCGGTATTTTCAATATCAATCTCATCTTCAGGAATCCCGACAGCCACGAGCCATTCCTTCATAGCAAGGCGATCATCATTCTTTAACTTGCTGGCAATACGCCTCGCATCAGCACCCTTCAGATTAAGTATATATTTAGGTGCGCTCATGCTGTCATAAACGTTCACGTAGATGCCAGGTTCGAAGAAAGTGCCTTGAGCGATGATCGCTAAGGGAGGATCGGTGATGATTAGCGGATAAATGATTACAATCAACAGAATCGTCACAAAAATGGAAAAACCGATAACAAACTTGCCGGAGTGAAAAACTTGGCGAATGGTATGTTTCATAACAACATCCTTTCCTGGTAGCGACAGCGACCTAATCAGCCTGCGCCGCTTTAATGCGCGGGTCAATAACACCGTAAAGGATTTCGATGATAAAGTTTGCGCTCAACACCATCACTGTGATGATCAAAGTAGTGGCCGAGATCAGCGGATAATCCTGTCCCATAACCCCATTTAAGATCGTGTACCCCAGCCCCGGATAACTAAAAACGATCTCTGCCACCAGCGCGCCGCCGACCATTGTGCCGATAGATAATGCTAGACCGGTGATCTGCGGCAGCATTGCATTTCTAAACACATAACCGATGATCTTGCGGTCTTTAATCCCCATGAAACGGGCATACTTTACATAATCCGCATTCAACTCGTAGATGGCCATAGAGCGCATCCCAATTGCCTGGCCACCGATAGCAATCAACACAATGGACCAGAACGGCAATTGGTAATGGACAATCACGGACCAAATAAATTTCCAGCTAAATTCAGGAATCAGGTCAAACCCATATCCGCCTGAGGTGGGAAACCATTCCAATACAACGCCGAAAATGACCATAAAAATGACAGCCATACCAAAGGCCGGAAAATTGCTTGCAAAAATACTGATGGGCATGATGACCTTATCAAAGCCTCCCTTGAGATAAGCCGCCAACGCGCCCAGCGTGTTCCCGATCAACCAACCCACGATAATCGCCGGGAACTGCAAGCCTATCGTCCACAGAATGGAAGACCTGAGAGCATCGGCCACCGTTCTGGGATACTGGCTGAACGAGAAACCAAAATCACCCCGCAACACATTTCTCACATAGATGAAAAATTGCTCGTGCATGGGTTTATTGGTGCCAAACAATTCCGTGTACTGCTGATAAATCGCCTGGACCCCAGTCGCGTCACTCAGACCTTGAGCCATCCTTGAGACGATAGCTGCCACGGGATCTCCGGGCATCAAGCGAGGCAAGACAAAGTTCAATATGAAAGCGCAAACAAGAGTGATCAAAAACCAACCCAATTTATTGAGGAAATACTTCCGGTATCCTTTCAATGCAACACCTCTCCATAAAAAATAATGTAGCTGCTCAGCCAAAAGTGGGACGCACTTGATGATCGTTCCAATCATGCGGTTTCGTAATTTTAATCCTTTTATAGCGCGCACAGGTGTTAGAATGTAGCCACGCTTTCCATAGCGCGTTCTACGTCCCCTTACCGGTTATACGTGCTAACAATCCTTTGAGCGTAAAAGTGCGTCCCACTTGAGTGAGTACAAACGATCAACAGCCATGTTCGGAGATTAGCAGAACATGGCTGTTTTTTTACTAGATACGACTACTCTACAAGCGTGATGTTGTAGAGACACGCAACGCCCCAGCCATCAAGACAAATCGTCGGCGGGACAGGTGGTTCGGTGCCGTCATCCTGGTGTGGGAAATTCGTCCAGATCGTCTCGTTCACCGCGTGGAACACTTGAGGACGATACATGAGCGTGAAGGAAGGAATATCGGTCAAATAAATTCTGACCAATTCCGTGTACATCTCCTTCACTTTGTCAGGATCTGTTTCACCGGGGATTGCCTGGATCAAGGCATCGGCTTCTGGATTGCTATATCCACCGTAGTTGCCATTCCAGTTGCTCGGTAAACCGATCCATTCGGAACTCATTATCTGACGGACACGTGCCCAAGGTTGGGTGGGACCAGCGCCACCGGTACCCATCATGAAGATATCATAGCCCTCGGGTAGCGGGGCATCCGATTTGGTGACGATGGTCTGATACACGGACCATTCGGGATAGTTGGTCGTGATATCAATCCCGATTTCTTTTCCGGCAGCCGCTACTACTTCAATCGCAGCTTGCCAATCGGACCAGCCATTGGGGCAGGTGGCAATATAACTGAGCTTTTGACCGTTGTATTCGCGCCAACCGTCGCCATCAGTATCAACGATGCCGGCTTCATCTAAGATGGCCTTAGCGCCTTCGACATCGTTGCCAGCCCACTGCAGATCCTTGACAGCCTCATGATCGTACGTAGCCTGTTCACCGTCGGTCGGGTTCATGAGTGAGCGCGGAACCTGATCAAACGTAGCCGATTGGTTGGTCATGGCGTTGGCAATGATGGTAGGATAGTCCACTGCAATGGCGATGGCCTTACGCACCGCGACCTGGTCCAAACCGTAAGAATTCAGGTTGTACCAGGCAGTCGGGAGGCTGGCACCAATACCATAGGGAGCCTCGGGCAAATAGGTGGAGATGGGCAGACCATAGTTGAGCCACAGCAATTGGATGTTCGAGTTGAACTGCTGGCTGACATCCACTTCACCTTTTGCCAACGCAACAGAACCAGCGGCGTTGTCCTTAAAGATCGTGTGCGCCAGATACTTCGGAGCGGGCAGCTTGCCCCACATGCTGGCATCCTGACCCCAGTAATTGTCATCCCGGACGAGAACAACTTTCGTATCGTCGGCGAAGAATTTGTGATAGGGACCGGAGTAAACCACATCCTCCGCAGTGTCCGCCTGCAACTTAGAAGAATCGCCACCGGAGCGCTCTTCAAGCGTCTCCGTCCAGGCTTTCTGGACGACATAGACACTGCTCACGTAGGCGGCGACAGACAAAGGATTGACGGCCTTACCCGCATCATCCAGTTTGGCCTTGACCACAACCGTCTGAGGATCCACCGCTTCGACGGTTTCGATGTAATTCTTATAACCAGCACCCGTACTTGTATTGTACTTAATATTGGTCGCCCAGGTATAGGCAGCATCCTCCGCAGTCACCGGAGTACCATCACTCCAATATGCGGCTTCCTTGAGCTTAAAAGTGATTTCGGTCATATCTTCGTTCCATGACCAGGGGCCATCCGCCAACAGCGGATACTGCTGGCCATCGAGCATATTGTACAGATACGGGGTTTCAAACATTGGGACGCGAGCAGCGTCTCCCTGGGCCATAAACGCCATGTTGTTGCTGCCAGAGTACGGATTCCAACCCACAACCGGGCCCCACTGTAGACCATTGTAGTACAAGGTTTCCTGGCGGGGCAAAGCCCCTTCTTCTGCTTCAGGTGTCACCAGAACCTCAACGGTCTTCTCGACGATTTTCTCGACCTCAACGGTCTTCTCGACGATCTTTTCGACTTCGACAGTCTTCTCAACGACTTTCTCGACCTCGACGGTTTCCTTGATGATCTGGGGGGTAGGTGTAGCACAAGCAGATAGTACCATGCTAAGGATCATCAAGATGCTAAAGAGGATAACAATGTAGCGTTTCATAGTCTAAAAATCTCCTTCCTTCTGAATATGTGAGTGAAATTTTACAACGCAAGATTGTGACACAAAAAAAACATCGCAGGAATGATTCGATAGACACCTCCTTTCCTCAAAGGATCGGTGGAAAACGGCTCCACGTTCTTCGTAATGATCACGTAAGCAATTAGTATATTACAGCAGTTACGCTAAATGTCAATCCATTCTGGTCAGCCGGGTGTCCGTCAAAATTTTGCAGCAGCGGCTCAGATTGGGCCAGTTTTATAATATACTGGCACAATCTCCGTGGACGTTGTTTCTAAAATCCCGGTTTTTGCAATCGTGCCATAGCAACAATACTTGAAACTCAGGTTTTTAACAGCTCCAGTAAATTATACGCGATAACATCAGGAAGGATGACCATTCCCCCATAATTGCCCGTCATGCTATTGTGGGTATCAGCAAAGCAATCATCAAACGCCCCCTGGGTATAGGCTTCGTAGGTATCTGGAAGATTGTGGGGGAGCCAATGCGCGTCGGTATGATCGACCATCCAACGCAACGCAGCAATAGTAATACCTTTATGATATGTATGCCAATCCACCTCCGGGTCAACGTCAGCCCAGTCAATACCCAAGTCAATGGATAGAGCAAAAGTCTCCAACACCTCCCACTGAACATGATCGCGCACCCAGTTGGCAAAATACCAATCACTTGAACAGAGACAGGGCTTGGTGTTATAAAGCATGGAAAGTTGGTTGGGCTGCCAGAGATGCGTGAATGGAAGCAACGCCCGAATCCAGTGAACGGCTTTTTTCAAATAACGTTCATCACCAAAAGCACGATACCCCAACACATAGGCATTAGCGGCATGTCCAGCAGCAAGCAAATTAGGCGCGTGAAGCGGCGTTTCCCAAAAGTCGCCACCTTCTGGTCGTCGCATAGGTAAGCAAAAATCAAGTGATTTACGGGCAGCTTCACGGAAATCGCCCGTATCCGGCTCGGCATCACCGAGCATTTGCGCGATGTGCAAAAGTTCCAACGCGGGCAAGATCGTGATATCTAATGCAGTGTCACCCGCCAATCCCATTGGCTCAATAAATTCGCGAGCCACCACAAAATCGTCCTTGCGATAGTGACGCCCATCTGGGTCAAAGAGAAAAGAACCGTCCTCACGTTGGTCAGATAACAAGTCATATCCCTGTTTAAGCAACTTCTCACGTGTCTCAGTAACCGGTAGCTCCCGCCGGTTCAAGCGAAAAGCAGGTTGTTGCTCGCACCAAGCAATTTTTTCACGCAGCGCTGCCGCACTGGGAGAGTCTGGATATCTTGCCAAGAAGCGCTCGGCAAAGCGCGGCACATGAGGACTCATGACGCCTTTCTGTGGTATCCCAAATCCCCTGTTCTCGTGCCACAGGTGCGTGGTATAAGCCCTGGCAATACGCTCCAGGGCATCGGGCAAAGACCAACGCGGCTCAGGTGGCTGTGGCATCCCGTGCCGCCGAACCCAATCCACCAACACATCCAGGCTATTACCCTCATAAAGGAAAATTTCAGCGTCGAACTGTATCATTTGTTCAGGATGAAGTTCTAATGGTGGCGCAGCAACGATGTGGTTCTCCTGGGCTTCCACATTTACATCTGGCACCATCAAACCCAACAGGTGATTGTTTTGCCGGTCTAGAAAATTGGGGGACGCAAAGACCGGCTGTGGTATCTGATGACGATAGTTGAACCAGCCGGTGGCACGCTGTGTGGGATTCCATGCCAGACCAATACCATGCTCATGATAACTGATGGCCATAACCGGCGCAGTAACTTTATGGGGATGTGGCATCCAACGCTTTGCCCACGGGTCTTTAAACCAATCTGTACCACTGGACCATTCATCCCCCACCAACCATTCAACACCGGGGAAAATAGCATCATCCTTTGCCGTGCCAAAACCATCTGCGCCAACCTTGAGCCACGGGCCACGCACGTAATGCGCGTAAACGTTCCCCTTCGCCACAAAACGTTGAGAAAGATAAATGACGGGACGGACAGGATCAAGCGTGAGTGTGACTTCCCCTTCAAGTATATGTTGATCAAGGGGATAATTAATCCAATTCTCAAAGGAAGTTCCTTGTAATTTCTGTTTAACGATAATAGATTTGACGGCGAAGATCAAAGTCTCGCCCTTAGACCCATATTCGTGCCGCATATCCTGGCTCTCCATACGCATTGGGATTTCCTGATCGCGCAGCAATACCTCGCCCAAATGATCAAGAACAGCAACAAAAGTACCATCAGCAGCAAAGATCTCTCCCCATCCCCAACCGGTGCGACGTCTATGGACGTCCAGGCGAATATGGGCATTTTGCAATGTTATGCTTTCACTCCCATAACTGGCGTGTTTGTAGGCAGGCATCATATTCCCTCCTTCGTAAATTGAATTTATGAATAGATCAGAAGAGACTCAGTAAATCGAAGTTTATACTCAATACTCAGGTAGGATACATTTAACGCGGTCTGAAAAGGAATTTTTGGCACAAATAGCAACACAATGCCAGATGCCAAAGTGCATCCCACCTTAGAATTTCGATTTACTGAGAGTATCGCTTAAGCATAAAGGACACGTTGACTTGAACGGGAATCGGAGACAGCAGGGGAGCATCCAATCCAACACTGGACAAAGGATAGCGCGTGGTCACCCCCTCAGCAATCACAGACAGGATATGCGGGCCTGTTTCCAGTGCATCCAATGCGATTTCTTCAGCCATTGTTCCCGTAAGATGCGTGCAAATATCAACCCCATCAATACAGAGTGTAAAACCTGATGGAGTTGGGCCAATCACTGACCAATTCACACGTAGCGTTTCACCAGTAATGATGGCATTAGGCAGCGGCACACTGACCGCCAGGAGGGTGGATGGTGAAATTGTAGTATCCGATGGGTGACGGTACAGGTCAATCAGCGCGCGGGTGAGATTGAGGTAATAGAAGCCCCAGCCGCCTTGATCGCCACGATAACCGGGCGCAGTCAAGGAAACCGGCTCCAGGTCATCACTCAATTCGACGCTGTACGTGTCGGTGTAGATATTATGATCATAGCCGTGCCCATGACCTTCAATCTGTCCACTATATTCCTGCCACTGATGTAGGAAAATCACACGTGGGCGATGTCTAAGCGCAACCTCAAAGGTTTCCAAATAGGTGGCGCCACCACAACGCCCCACAGCTAACGGGCCAGTCCACCCCTCCGCATTGAAGAAAGAAGGGGTAACAGTAACCGATTCAGCGATCCCATTTCTGTATGTAACCGGCGGCGCAATCACTCCATCCATCCACGACCAATATCCTAACTCGTGATGGCGCGTAGTCTGGTTCTGTGAGGACATCCAACGCACCGTAAAATATCTATCATCTACTGGTCCTTGAGCAGCACGGAAGGCATCGAGTTCCGACGCTTCTAACGCCAACGTGTCCTTAAAGAACGGAATACGGAATGCCGATTCTGCCGTGCCGCGAGGATCACCCACCGCACCAGTATCAAGCACAACGATAAGCGGTTTGCCATCAAACTCCTGCCATAGTCCCTCAAAACGTGGATTGCGCACGTATGTGTGGAAAATCCATGCGAATTCTTCATTCAGAGCTTCCATCGTGGTAGGATGTCCATTGCTCAGACCGGGGAAAAGCACCATTTTTGGCACAGGTAAGCCTTCATCACGCATCTCGGCCAAGGTCTCAAGTGTCAATGTCGTCGCGTGAACAATAGCATTCACATCATCACTACGCTCATCCCAATGTTGCAATCCCCAAAGATGATTGGTCCAATCGGGTAAGATAAAATCTACCCCCAACTCCATAAACCACAGGATATGTTGGCGAGTAACATCCCGGTTATAAGAATCATAGAAACCAACAATGGGCACAGCCTGTGCCGTCCGCCATTGCTCGACACCACGCGTGAACCATGGTTCCCATTGCATCCCGAAAAGTGTATCACCAGATTTATGGGATGGAATCGCGCGCCAGGTAACTTCTATTTCCAAAACATTACTACGGATACCAGCCTCAGGCATTCGCCGTCCGACAAGCAAACAATCCCGGTAACGTTCCAATCCCATCCAGTGATCCGTGTCAGATGACAAGGCCACGATCTGAAGATGAGCCGGGCCAGGGTTGGGCAAGGGCAACAAGAACATAACACGTCCTTCAGCATTAGAACGCTCGTGTGCACCCCAACGCCGTCCATTTACAAAGGGCAACAGGATATAACCCTGCGGAGCCTCATTGTCTTGGAATTCCAACGTCACATTCACACATACTACACATCCCATAGGCACACTAGACTGATTTGCCGTGATATGCATTAACATCTCTTATCTATCAACCTCCTCGCCTGATCGTTTCTCTCGCGCCTTTGCGCTCATGCCTTTATTCCCGAGAGAACCACACCTCGAATCATCAGCTTTTGAGCAAAGAAAAAGACAATGATCATAGGTATCACCATCAGCCACGACATCGCCATCATTAGTGGAATTTGAGTGTTGTATAGTCCCTTAAAAGCATTGATACCCAAGGCCAGCGTGTATTTAGAACGGCTGGTCAGAAAGATCAGAGGGCCATAGAAATCATTCCAGACCCCCTGGAAAGTAAAGACGGCAATAGTCGCCAGCGCAGGCTTCGAAAGTGGCAAAAAGATCTGCCACCAGATGCGGAAACGGCTGGCGCCATCCACAATTGCTGCTTCCTCAAGCTCAATGGGGATACCCCTGAAAAATTGCCTTAACAGGAATATGTTAAAGGCCCCACCCCCAAACCAGGCCGGTATAATCAGCGGCTTGAAGGTATCCAGCCAACCGATCCGCTGATACCCAATGTAAAGGGGGATCAACGTCACCGGGCCGGGAAGCATAACGGAGGCCAGGACAATCATAAACCAGAAATCCCTGCCTGGGAAATTCAATCGTGCAAAGCCGTAGGCACACAAGGAAGAAGTCAGCAACACCCCCCCCATCACCCCGAAGGTGATCAAAAGGGTGTTGACCGTCCATTGAGGGAACATCGTGTTCTCATGATTCCAACCTTCAGGGAAATTCTGCCAACGGAATGACTTCGGCATAAAGGTTGGTGGGAAGGTATAAACTTCCGCCTGTTCTTTCAATGATGTCCCAATCATCCAGAAAAAGGGCAACAAGAAGACCAGTGCCCCTACAGCGAGAACGAAATAAGACAGGAGCATGCGCACACCATCCCAGGGTCGATTTCTCCACTTTATATCACGCAATCCGAAGTAAACCTCACGGTCTTGAGAAAGCATCATTTCACCTCTGTCTCATAATAGACCCACGCACTTGAGCTGCGGAAAACCAACAATGTCAATAAGAGAATAACCACCAAGAGGAACCATGCCATCGCGGAGGCCATCCCCATTTGCACCCATTTGAAAGCACGTTCATAGAGCATCAGGTTATAGAAATACGTCGAGAAAAGCGGCCCCCCGCTGGTAAGTACAAAAGCCCCGGTAAAATATTGAAATGCCCCAATCAAACCCATCACCAAATTAAAGAAAATGGTAGGCGTCATCAAGGGAATCGTAATATACCAGAAGAGCTGAAAGGCATTAGCGCCATCAATTCGACCAGCTTCATAGAGCTGCTGCGAGATCCCCTGGAGGCCAGCCAAGTAAATTACCATGCCGCCACCGATACCCCACAGGCTCATCAAGACCAAAGAGGGCAGCGCAGTTTTAGGGTCGGAGAGGAATGGCGAGGTAGGAAGCCCAAGTTTGGACAGGATAGCGTTCACCAGGCCGTAATCCGGGTTAAGGAGCCATCCCCACAGTACAGCCGAAGCCAACGCAGGCACAATGGTGGGCATATAGAAACAGGTACGGAAAAAGGCAATCCCCTTCACCCGTTGATCCAACAACATCGCCAGCAAAAAACTCCCCAGGATACCCAGTGGCACGGCAGTTACAGCATAAGTTACAGTTACTTTCACGGCCTGCCAGAAATATTTTTCCTGGGTGAACATTTTAACATAGTTACTCAATCCCACCCATTCTGGTGATTTCAGGATCGGGAACTTAGTAAAGCTGAAGTAAAGCGAAGCAATCATCGGGCCAATGGTAAAAATCAGTAACCCTAATACTACGGGGAGGATAAATAAATACCCCTGAAGTGTGTCCCGGTAACGCTTATCAAGTTTGTTCCACCACCCCTGCAAAGAGAGCGATTTTGTGTCTGCTACCACACTTTTCCTCCTTCCTTAGAAAACACCTTCTGAAAACGTAAAACGTAAACAAGTATTTACGTTTTACGTTTCACGTTTCACTAAAGATTCTCGTCCAGACAAATCTGGATGGCCTGGTCTGCCTCAATAAAAGCCTGTTCCACCTCTGCCTCGCCACGAATAACCGATTCCAGAGCTGTTACATAAGATTGATTCACCAAGCCAGCGTAGAAACTACCGCACTCACCCGGATAATCACGGCCCTTGGTGGGCAATACGGCATCATCGGCACCTTTAACAAAAGCCATCACATTTTCAGGTGGGGTTGGTAAGTTTTCCATCCACTCACCCTTCTCAGCAACAGAACGTACCAACGGCACACCCTGTTCCTTCTTAGCTAACAACTCTTGAATTTGCGGGCTAACCATTGTCTTGACGTAGTAGTAGGCAATTTCCTGCAGCTTGCTGCCGGCAAAAACCGAAAGCCCCCAGGCGCCCATCCCTGTCCGGTGTTTGCCATCAGGCATCTTGGGCATCACCTGCGCATCCCATTCAAATTTATCACCAATATTCTCACGATTAGCAGTACGCTGTCCGGGAATATGGAACCACGTAGCAGCGCGGCTGAGATGGAACGCATTACCCCCCAGGTCTAGAGAAATGGGCTGAGCAATATTGTGTTCCGTCCACAGTTGCGTATAAGCCTTTAACCCTTCTAGTGCTTTAGCATCGGACCATGTGGATTTACTGCCGTCTTCATTCTTAATATCACCACCATAACCTACGATCCAGGGGTAAACGGTTGCCCACCAGTTCCAAGTAGCGTTAGATATTCCCCAATACATCGGATTGCCCTGGGCATCCTTCTCCAACTCTGTGATTTTCTTGCACGCGTCAATAAAATCATCCCATGTCCAATCTTCGGTAGGCACGCCCCCAACTTGTTCAAACAAAGTCTTGTTATAATACATGGTAACCACATCAAGGGAAGAAGGGAACATGTGAACCTCGCCCTCGAAAACACCCAATCCCAACATGCTTGGGAAGATATCGTCGAGATCCATATCAGGGTCGGCTTCAGCAAGAGGTTTCATATCCAATGTCACATCATTCATCGCAAAGGGGACAACCCAGAGATCGGCACTAAAGATCACGTCGGCCAATGTCCCCGCTGCTGCCTGAGTATAGACACCTTCGGCGTGATCCCCTGAGATATACTCAAAGTTTACATCAACTTTGGGGTATTTCGCAGTCGTCGCAGTAGCAAGAAATTCATTCACCGGTTCAACAGGAGCTCCTTGTAAGATGAGAACCCGGAGATCTCCGGATACCTCTGCGGGCGCAGAAGATGTAGTTTCAGAGGCTTCATCAGTGGGAGTTATCTTCTGACATCCCGCCAATGTCATCGCCAATCCGGCCCCCGCCAGGGCGGCGGTACGGAGAAAATCCCTTCGACTCAGTTGTTGCTTCAACATAAAATACTCCTCCTTAAAGATTTAGAACATAAGCATAATCTTTTTGAACTTCACGCGGATCTGACAATTATTCTCATAAATTTTGATGTTTTTTAACCTCCTCTAAACATAGACCGCTAAAGCGGCAGAATAAAGGTAGTCTTTTTGCGGATGGAGAAGCATCCGCAAAAAGACCACTCTAATGCTCGGCCTTTAAACATCAATTCTCATCCAACCGCCGGAGAACGGTTAAATGATTAAGTTTCGTTACTCTGCCCCACCGTGGATTGCCGGATGACAAGATAAGTATCAAATGTTTCTTGAATAAGATCACCATCAGGCTCTTCAATACGCTTAAGCAAGATTTGCGCAGCACGCTGTCCCATTTGATAGGCAGGGATATGAACGGTTGTAAGGGGTGGAAAAAGCTGAGCCGATAATGCAGTATCATCAAATCCGGCAACCGCAACATCTTCTGGCACACATAATCCTCGATCTTGTACCGCACGCAACGCCCCCACAGCCAGCACATCATTGATCGTCCAAATAGCAGTGGGAGGAATAGATAAAGATAATAAGTTCAATGCAGCTTCGTAACCATCCTGCATTGTGGGGCCACAATCTACAAATAACGAATCATCAAATGCCAAGCCGGCTTGTGTAATCTTCTCACGATAGACGGCTTGCCGTACCCGTGTCAGTTCACGACGTGCTACACCATTAACAAAACCGATACGCCGGTGTCCTAAGGCCAAGAGGTGATCCATAAGTGCTTCAGATCCCATCCGCATATCAGAATTGACAAAATCCGTCGTCATATCCTGAGACGGGAGGAACACGACCGGGCTATTCCGCGCCGCCAGGGTATCCATCTGATCGGGCAATTGATCCCAAAATGTGGGCATCAAGATCAAACCATCTAAAAGTTGTTGGAAGAGGGATTGAAAACAACTACGCTCGCGTTGAGGATCAAAATTGGTCACTACCAGCGTAAGATGATAACCCTGTCCTGTCAGTTCCTGTTCAATACCGTCCAACAATTCCATATAGTGAAAATTGTAAAGATTGGGAATCAACACGCCGATGTTATAACTTTGTCCAGAACGTAAACTGCGCGCCATAGCATTGGGTTCATATCCCAGTTGTCTGGCAGCTCCTATGACCTTTTGCCGGGTTTCTTCGCTAATGCTGATTTGTCCACCATGTCGATTATTGAGGACAAAGGATACGGTAGAACGTGAGACTCCGGCTAACTTCGCTACATCGCCCTGAGTTGGCGTTTTTGTCATAATATTCCCTTTTGTTTGAGAATTACTACGATTTTCTAAATGCAGGTTAGTAATTCGTTATACGTAACTCGTTATACGTAACTCGTTTTACCTTACACGTGTAAATTATAATCTATTTATCAATCTTTGTCAAGAGGCTGAAAAAACGGGGAATATCAAAATTTTACAAGGGAAGAGTATAAGAAAAAACCAGGCCTTTGCGGATGCGGACACCTATGCAAAGACCTGGTTTTAGAACGACTGGCTTCAAGACTTCTTATAAAATGCATTTTTTCGTAACTTACGTATCCCCAAACACATACCCTATTCCCCGCTGAGTTTGGATATAGCTCGGATGCCCAGGGTCTCGCTCAATCTTCTGGCGCAAGCGATGTATTGCCTGCCGCAGCAACGTTTGCTCACCCTCATAGCCCATCCCCCACACCTTTTCCAGTAGATACTCTGGCACTAACACCCGCCCTGGTTGCTTCACAAACTCGCAGAGCAGGCGGTATTCAATCGGGGTTAATTCCACTACCTCGCCTCCAAGCATCACTTGTTGCCGCGCGAAATTGACCTGCAACTCCCCGTGCTCAAACACTGGGGCCGGGGAGCTACGTTCCGAAAGTTCGATCCGTCGCAGCGCAGCCCGCACACGCGCCAACAATTCGGCAGTGCTAAATGGCTTAGTCACATAATCATCGGCGCCCACATCCAATCCCTGCACCTTATCCACATCTTCTGCCAGGGCTGTCAACATAATAATGGGGACTGCCGAAAACTCCCGCACGCACCTGCATACCTCATATCCATCCATCCCCGGCATCCGAATATCCAGCACAATTAAATCCAGCGGTTCATCCATCGCCAAAGCCAGTGCAGTATAGCCGTCCGCCGCCGTGAGTACCTCGTAACCGCGTGCTTCCAAATTAACCTTTGTCGCCCATACATACCGGGGTTCATCATCAACTACCAAAATACGTGCCTTTCCTTTAACCATCGCCATCCCCCATGCCCATTATCAATAACGAATCACAAATTACAGATTATATTTATGATTCATCATTTGTTATTCGTTATTCCATCACCGGAATTGTAAAATAAAAATTACTCCCTACGCCGAGGGTACTATCCACCCAAATGCGCCCACCGTGCGCCTTGACGATACCACGACATACCGATAACCCCAGCCCTGTGCCGTGTGTACTGTAAGTGGTCTCATTCTTCACCCGGTAAAACCGCTCGAAAATCCGTTCCACATCCTGTGAGGGGATACCAATGCCCTCATCGCTGACTCGAACTAAGATCTGCCATTTATCTCCACGTACCTGGACAATAATCTTGCCCCCATTAGGTGAGTATTTTACAGCATTACTTAATAAATTGCGCAATACTTGTTCAATGCGTTTGGCATCTATATTCACAATCAGGGGATGATCAGGCAAATCTACTACAAAACGATGCGGCGTCCGGGGCACTTCAGGTAACTGCATCGTTGTAGACTTCATATCCACTTCCATGGCTTTTACGGTATCCGCTGCCAGCTTTCCCAAGTCTACCGGTTGCAAATCCAGGTGCAAACGACCACTCTCCACCCGCGAAAGATCCAACAGATTATCTACAATTACTTCTAAGCGATCCGTCTGCTCATCAATACCAAGCAAGAACTTCAATCGTGTCTCTTGATCAAAATCCACATCATCCATCAATAAGGAAGTGCAGAACACCTTAACCAATCCTAACGGGGTGCGCAACTCGTGGGAGACATTAGCGATCAACTCCGAGCGCAAGCGATTCACCTCGCGCAGAATCTCAATCTCCGACGCTTCCTCGGCCAACCGCGCATTTTCCACAGCCACCCCGATATGATGTGCGATCGCCGTTAACAACTGAATCTCTTGCGAATTCAGCCGCCGTGGCGTATGGCTAAAAACGCCTAATACTCCCAAGACCCGATCTTTTGCCTTAGCCGGTAAAGCCGCAAAAGCGTGCAATCCCACACATGCCCCAGGCGCAATCCCCAGGTAAGGCTGCTCCGGCACTTCGGCCAGAATCACCGGCTGCCCCAACTGCACGACATTTCCGACAAACCCCTCTCCCACCTCCACGGATTGCATTTCGGATGCCATCTCTGGAGAACATCCCCGCTGCACAACCAATGACAATCGCGGTCCCTCCCGGTCCAGCAAATGAATCCAGCCCCCCTTGATATCCAGCACATCCAACACTTTCCCCAAAGTCGCAGCCAGCGCATTTGATAAGTTCAGGGATTGTCCCAGCGTAGTCGCAATACTATTCAGTGTAATCAGTTCCTCATATCGCTGCCGGAGTACTTCCTCAGCACGCCGTCGCTCAGTGATATCGGTAAACACCGTCAACACTCCGGCAAAGCCCTCTCCATTCCCGCTACGCGGCAATTCACCCGAGAGAGGACGGGTACTGACCAAAACCGGGACACGCTGTCCATCCTGCATCAATAGCATAGATTCATACCGACTGGTGTAATCCGGTGTTCCATCCATACCAGATAGCGCACCCTGCATACATCTGGTGATTTCCTTCCGCGCTTCCGCCACATACTCTGGCGGTATCAGGATTGTCCAGTGCCGCCCAATTAGATCCTCCGGTGCATACCCCACGAGTTCCCGCATCTTGGCATTCACAAACGTGATATACCCGTCACCGTCGGCCAACAAAATCCCTTCTTCCATACTTTGTACAATATTCTCGTTGAAGGCCCGCAATACCTCAGTCTCGCCATACAAAAACGCATTCTCAATCGCTATCGCTGCCGAGGCGGCTAATGGTTCCAAGAACTCCAAATCCGAAGAGGAAAAACGGTTAACTTTGGTATCCACAACCTGGAGTACTCCGATTACTTCCTGATTTACATGGAGGGGAGTGGTCAAAATCGAGCGCAACTGCAAACCGGTATGCTGATCCACAGCTTTGAAGTGGCGGGCATCCTGCCGCAAATCGGGCACAATCAGGCTTTCTCCATAACGCACCACATGACCCACAAAACCCTCTCCTGGCGCCAGCCGCCAGCCACGCACAATATCCGCCTGCGGTCCGGTAGCCTGCCGGCAGACCAATTCATCCGTTTCAAAATCCATCAACCAGATGGAGCATGCCACTACATCTAATAGACGTCGTACTTCGTCAAGTACTGTGACCAACACATAATCCAAATCCAACGTCGAACTAAATGCCTGGCTGGCATGGTTAATCAGCGCGAGGTTACGGCTCCGCCGCTGCAAATCTCGTTCCATCTGCTGCCGTTGAATCGCGCCGCCAATACTATCTGCCGCAGCCTCCAACGCCGCAATCTCACGCTCAGACCAGGTTCGTTCTGCATATTGGACATCAAAACGCAGACAGCCCCATAGACGGGCTTGCACCAGGATAGGCAACACTAACACCGAAGCCGTACCTTGCGCCTCAAGTAACGCGCGCTCGGCAGGTGGAAACATTGTCACTAACCCGTGGATACACACACCCTCTGTCAACTGTGAATGCCAAAGGACAAACAAATCACCGTAAGTGAGATTCTGCGATCCTGCGCTCTCAGATAGGGTCTCTCCCCCAGAACACACCCACACAAACCGTTGACTCATCAAACGTTCGCCGCTCTCAGGGTGCGTGTATTGCTCATAGATGTAACCCCGCTCTACATCCAATGCCACAGACAAAACTGACAACACCTTCTGCAGCGCCGTGTTAAAATCATCAGCAGTTACCAAATAGCGCATAGCCGTCATCACGCTATACAGCAACGCATTGTAAGACTCCAATGCAAACGCCTCCTGCTGGCGCGCTGCCACCTGCTGCAAAAGCTGCGCGTTCTCAAATTCCAGATCAGTCCGGGTAAGTAACGTAGAATCTACCATCCCCTTCTCCCCTAAAAAGTTGAAAGTTAAAAAATCTCACGCGAGATACTCTATAATCCGCAATTCACCATCTCTTACTTATCGTACCTCAATTTAATATAACTGGGGTTACAAATTGATTATGAATTCATTAGATTAAGAAACAGGAAAAAAGAGGATTTATTACTTTTGATAGAATGTAGTTTTATTAGGAGAAGAGGAAAGAGAAATAGCTTATATACCACGAAAACAAGCTATGGAAATACATTAAAGGATTGCCAGATTTATTAAATCCGTTTTTTGCTCATTTTTTTCAAACAACAAAAAAATATCGCTAAACAATATCTTCAATCCTCACAAATATCTAACACATCTCGCAACATTGTGGCAGCGGAGGGCACAGGTGTAGGTTCATCGATGATGGCCGTGAGCGTGCCATAAATATCAGTAGCAAAGACCACACCCATTTGCTTTTGCCCTAACCGGCCCAGGGGATGCTCCGGGGGCAAGGGCACAGGGGCAACAGAGAGAGCATAAGTACCATCGGCACGGCGCTCCGCCCGCGCCAGGAGTCGATAGCGGTACCCGCGTTTATAGGCCGAGACCAGATCCGCATCATCTAAGTCCATAATGCCGGTACGCGCTACATCATCCAATGTGGCATTATACCCTAATGTCGCGTTCACCAAAATGACAAGTTTCCCCGCCGCATCCCAGCCATCTAAATCCCACGAGGCATCGGCTTCCAGCACGCCTTCCTCATGAGCCTGCTCTAGGGCTACATCGCGCGCCACACCTGCCGCTAATAGGTCCATAATATAACCTGTCACCAAGTTGGGCACCGCTTCAAGGCCATAAATCTCGGCCCCGCGTAAATCGCGTTGCCCCAGATTCACTGCTGGTAGCCCACCCGCAACCGTTCCATCAAAGCGCAGTTTTACACCATGAACTAGAGCAAGATCATGCAATTCGCGATAGGCCAATACCAATGGGCCTTTATTCGGCGTGACGACGTGCATTCCCCTCTGTAATGCGGTACGGATACACGTCAGCCCTGGCTCCGCACCATGGCGCAAATTCACGGGAGAGGCTTCCAGCAACATATCCGCTTCCGCCTCTTCAACCAACGACAATGCATTTGCTCCCTGGCGCGCTCCAGGATATAGGGCAACAGATCCCCCTGCCCGCTTTAATGCCACCACACGTGCCACATCCAATCCCAGCGGATCATAAACTGTCCCTCGACTATCCGCCGCACCTACAATCGCCAATTCAATCCCATACCGGGCGCGCAACAAGGTATCTTTCTCCAATAAAATTTCACAAAAACGCCGTCCCAAATTTCCCAATCCTACCAGCACTAATCGTATTCGCCGCATACCCCTTGTCCCCCTCATTCATCATTCGCAATCTGTCATTCGTCAGCTATCCAACCGCAAGGCTAACAACGGCACCAACATCTCCTGCGGCGTCAGGCCTCCATGCCTGCCGCGCAAGCGATCCCGGCCCTCTTTGCTGCGTTCAAAAAAAGCGTGTCCCCGCGCCAGACCCACAATGTCCCCCAACCGGTGTGGCACCTCAGCATAAAGTTTGCCCGGTCCTAAGAGACCACGTTCAAGCACCTCAGACCTGGACATAAAAACAAACTGCTCGGAGAAATTTGTAGTGAGATATGACCAAACATTATCATACTGCCCCGATCGCACATAAAAGAAAGGCACGCGTGACTCCCCCAAGGGACGCAACAATAATCCATCATTTAGAACGGGATGCTCGTCCAACAAAATCGCGGACTCCGGGGGCGTAGTGATTTGCCCGTGGTCAGCGGTGAGTAACAGGAGTGTCCCTTCACAATCCGCCGGCGCCAACCGGTCGAAGAAAAGCTGCTCCATCAAGGTCGCGATGGATACGGTTTCCATATCCCCGCTCTCATCCAATGGACCATACTGATGGGCCAAGGAGTCCACCGCGCTCCAATAGCCACTCAATACAAACCGCTCATTCTGATGCTCACGCAACACCTTACGCAACATGAACCAAAATTCCGATACACTCCCGTACCCAAACACCTCGCGTGCCTCGCGGAAATGCATTCGCGATAACGGCGTGCTGCTAATGCGCTTCTGGGTCACCGAATAAACAGGGAGTTCCTGTTTAGCAAGGATCTGGCTAACCGAATCCACTGGCAAGAACATCTCCGGATCAAAGTCCCACTGCAACAATGTACCTGCAAAAGGCTCATGCACCGAGGAAAACCCGATGGACTCAACCGCCATTGCCCACTCGCGGATGAACATCTCATACGCCAACAAACCATGTTCTATTGGCGGATGGGCCGTCCAAATCGTGCTTAACACGCTGTTAGTCGTGGAGAGAAATGTAGTCGTGAGGGGTAAAAATCGCCCGCGCGCCGCCAACGCGTGAAAATATAAATCAGGATGACGCGCCATAACACTTTGCAATTGTTCCCATCCCAAACCATCCATAATGAGCAATACTACGCGCTGCACCCCATCCACCATCCCATCCAATAAATCTGACCGAAGCGGAGGTAATGCAGCCGGCAACGTTGCCCCCAAGATCTGGGCCACTGTCCCCATCAAATTTCCTACCGACAGCCCTTCGTATCGAGGCCAAATAAAATCTGAGGGCAAATCAGTCATCCCCTCAGGACGATACGTACGCAAATCGTGTTCCAAAGCTACAACGTCCATGATATCCCCCCTTGAAAATCGCAAATTGATAGATCGAAAATTGGCAAATCGTAAAAACTCTTGAAAACTTGGTTTCGTCTTAAATTTCCATCCAACCGCCGGTGAATGTACCGCGTTAACGGGCCATTCCCCTGAAAACAAGAAATTAGAAATTAGAAATAAAAATTACAAGTCCAATGATTGACTAATATGTAATGCCTTGAATTAGATACCCTACAATAAGAAATATCTCAATAAGTATATAGGAACGAGAGGGCAATGCCCCCTCACGCATTTCGCGTCTAATCAGCAGTAATGGAAGAATAATTAATAACGTCCACAATGGGGCTATGGCAAAGATAACAGCCGCAATCCACATCCCATAAGCGAAAACCAGGATAATCCAGGGAATGAACGACAGAAGGGGGTCGCGTCCACCGAGTACTGCTCGCCAGCCGGTGCTCACCAAATAAGCCAGGCCCGCAAGTGGCAGGCCCTCCCACAACCATGCCCACGTCCAACACACATTACCGGGCACGACCACCATCTGCCCCCATCCCGCAAGCGTTACCCACAAGGGATGCAAAAGCCACGATCCTTCCGGCCACTTTCGTCGTACTAACCATTGTCCCAAAAACGCAACACCCATTGACAACAGATAAAGCCCGATATGAAGCCGGGTAGTTGCCTCCCAAGTGATTGCACTTCCCAAAGTCACCGCGAGAAGTGTCGACCACATCCATTCAAACATCTACCCCTCTCCTAACATCTGAGTCAAAATAGGACGCAGCGACTGAGCCGCGCGGGCGCGGTGGCTGATATGATTCTTAACCTCTACCGGTAGTTCTGCCATTGTACATCCCCGATCAGGGAGGTAAAAAACAGGATCATATCCAAATCCCCCCTCTCCTACGGACCCGGTAGCAATCACACCCTCACATACCCCCTCTGTGGCAAACTCACGTCCGTCGGGCAATACCAGTGCGGTCACACAACGGAAACGCGCCGTTCGAGCTTCTATTGGAACACCCACGAGCGCATTGAGCAAAGCGCGATACCGCACCACATCGGTGCCGAGTTGGTAGCGCGCCGATCGCACACCGGGCGCGCCCTCCAATGCGTCTACTTCTAACCCTGAATCATCTGCCAGCGCAGGTAGGCCAGAGGCCGCCGCTAATGCGCTGGCTTTCAAGAGAGCATTGTCCAAGTAAGTCTCTCCTATCTCTTCTACCTCATCACTCACCCCTATTTCATCAGGCAATACCAGTTCAAAATCCAGACCATCCAACAACGCGCGCCATTCACGCTGCTTTCCCTTATTATGCGTCGCCAATAATAAACGTACCATTCCCATCAACCTCCCAGGAAACAATGACAAATTCAGAGAAGAACGAACATGTTCCCCATTTAATACAAATTCAGTAACCATTTAGTTTTGTGAGCAATTACCGTTTTCTGTCACCTGCTCCAAACAGAAACGCGGGTTTGGGGGTATTTTTTTGTTGGCGGGCTACGCCCGCCAACAAAAAAATACCTCTTTCCTGCGGCTTTAGCCGCTTTGCTGCCGTCAATGGCACCGTTTGCTCACAAAACTAAACGCATACCAAATTCAGAATCCGCCGGTATTCGCCACTCGCTGCATCATACCACGAAACGCAATGGAGAAAAAGAAGTATCTTGGCTTATTCACCAATTCAAGTACAATCGCTATGATGCGGATTCAAAAATCCGGCGGATTCAGAAATCCGACGGGTTTAGGAGTCTGTATGACTTTGCCCTTATGACTACTTCCCGAAAGGAGGAAAATTAGATGCGTATAGCCATCATTACCGGTGAATATCCACCAATGGAAGGCGGCGTTGGTGCATTTACGCGGCAACTAGGACTGGCCCTCAATGCTCAGGGTCATGAGATCCATATCCTGACCACAGCAACCGGTAACGCGACGACCACACAAGAAAATGGATTACACATTTATCGTCACTTTCACACATGGGGGCTGGGGATACACCGCCGGATAGATCGGTGGCTCGAACAAGTTACGCCTGATATAGTGAATATCCAATACCAGGCTGCTGCTTATCAAATGAAAGGCAACATCAACCTGTATCCGCGCCAGGTTCACATGTCAGGGACGCCTGTTCTCACCACCTATCACGACTTATTACCCCCTTATCTTTTCCCAAAGGCCGGGCCATTGCGCCAGTGGATGGTATGGCAATTGGCGCAATATTCAAATGGCATTATCGTCACCAATAGTGGCGATTACACCCGCATTACCCAGGAAATTGCACACGATAAACTGCCTCCTGTACGCCTCATACCCATAGGCAGTAACATCGCGCCAATGCCACCCGCAGATTATGAGAGGGCCACCTGGCGAGCTACACAAGGCTTTGCACCTGAAGATATGTTAATTGGATTCTTTGGCTTTTTAAATCATAGTAAAGGCATAGAAACTTTACTTACCACTTTAGCAAGTCTGGTTGGAGAAAATTATCCGGCACATCTCCTCTTCGTCGGGGGACGTACTGGCACCAGCGATATCACCAATGCTCAATATGCCGATGAGATTGATGCTTTGATCGAATGCCTGCATCTGGAAAATCACGTCCATCGCACCGGCTATGTAACCACCGAAGCCGTCTCTGCCGCACTATTGGGAATAGATATTTGCGCGCTGCCTTATCGTGATGGTGCGAGCTTGCGCCGGGGCACACTCCACGCGGCCCTTGCACACGGTAATGCTATTGTTACTACGCTACCCCAAGACGAAACACCTCAACTGCGCAATGAAGAGAATGTTATCCTCGTTCCACCTGAAGATCCTGTAACCTTAACTCAGGCGATAAAGACGTTGTGGGGCGATCCCGAAACGCGCGCGCGCCTCGGACACAACGCAGCTAAACTGGCACAGGAGTTTACCTGGGAATACATTGCCATCCGTACTGTCGAATTCATCCAAACTCTGTTGTAAAGGAACAACAACGAATCGGGAAAGGCGTGAATGTCCACATATAAAATAATCTTAGTAAAAGTACGCTCGTTAATGTACACTGAAGCCCGTTGGCCTCTGTTCATATGTCTAATCTTTTTCTTCCTGGGTACCGCTTACAGTATATTCACACCCATCTTTGAAGCTTCCGATGAAGTCTGGCACTATCCAATGGTAGAACACATCGCCACCCACTGGAATCTGCCGGAACAACCATTAGAACCGGGGTCCAGCAGTGGTCCCTGGCGACAGGAAGCCAGCCAACCACCTCTCTATTATGGCATCGGCGCACTCCTCACAACCTGGATTGATACCCGTGATATGCCGCAGGTACGTCACCTCAACCCTCACGTTGCCGCGGGGGAAATCACACCAGATGGGAGTAACCCTAATCTCGTCGTCCACAACCCAGTATTGGAACACTTCCCCTGGCGAGGGACTGTGCTTGCCATTCACATTACACGCATTTTCTCCGTCCTCTTGGGAACATGGGCCGTTTATCTCACCTGGGCCTTAGTCCGCGAGATCTTTCCCGATCCCGCTTGGCTCGCCCCTATCGTCGCCGCCGTTCACGCCTTCACCCCCATGTATCTCTTCATCAGTGCCTCCGTCAATAACGATAACCTCATTGTCCCCCTCTGCTCCCTGGCCTTACTACAAATGGTACGGCTGGTCAAATCGGCAAGTCAGCAAGTCGGCGAGTCAATTTTTCTGCCTTCATCCTTTTTCCTTCCCCATTTCCTCCTCGGTGTCACTGTCGGTCTCGGCCTGCTTACCAAAGCCAGTGCGATCGGCCTGTTCCCCCTCGTTGGAGCGACGCTTTGCTGGGAAACATGGCAATACTACAAAGTCAAAAATCGCAAATCGAATTCGGCTGCTTCCATAAGTGTTAAAAGTCAAGAAGCAGTAAACCGGTCCTCATTCACCCTTCGCCATTCTCTCTTCTCTTTCCTCTCTTCTCTCTCCTCCCTCTTCCCGTTCTTCCTGCTTAATACCGCTCTGATCCTCATCCCGGCCTTTGCCATTTCTGGCTGGTGGTTTTACCGCAACTATCGCCTTTACGGTGACTGGCTGGGTCTCAATGCCTTTTATGCCGTATTGGGAACTCGCGACGTTGCCGCTGACCTAGCGCAACTTTGGGATGAACGTTTCGCCTTCGCAGCGGGCTATTGGGGCAACTTTGGCGGTCTCAATATTCCATTCCCCGGCTGGGTCTACACAGTCCTCAATACCCTCGCCATCGTCGCCTTCCTCGGCATCTTCATCCAATTTCTCTTCTGGCTTACGGGAAAGAATCAGAAATCAAGAATCAAGAATGACAAACAGATAATGGCCCCATCTGCCCTCCCGCTCCACCGTTCCTCTACATCTCAGCCCCCCCACTCCCCTACTCCCCTGTATCCCCTCTGGCCTTTCACCTGGGACAGTCTCACCGCCGCGCGCGCATTGGCATGGGCCTGGCCCGCCGCGATCTTCGTCTCCTGGATTCGCTGGGCGACGATCACGTGGTCTTCCCAGGGTCGCCTTATCTTCTCAGCGATCCCGTTATGGTCACTTATGCTTATTCTCGGGTTGACGTGGTGGCTACCACAACGCGCCGCCCAGTATCGTCTCACGCTCGCGCTGGACCTCGCAGGCTTTCTACTCGGTCTCAGTCTGACCGCGCTTCCGATGCAAATTATCCCCGCGTATACCCCCCCACTCCCCACAACATCACCAGCGACTACCCTTCTGGAAAGACGTTTCGGTGAGGTATTGCGCCTGCATGGTTATGATATTGCGACAACCGCCCCTCATCCTGGCGAAACTGTAACACTCACACTCTACTGGGAAGGACTAGCTCCTACAGCCACAGATCACAGCATCTTCATTCATGTTCTGGGTATTGGGGAACGTATCATTGCCCAACGTGATACCTTCCCCGGACGAGGTTTATTATCTACTACCTGGCTCGAGACCGGGTATACCTGGAGCGAAAGCTATGCCATCCGGCTTCCACGGATGGCTTATACGCCGGACACCCTTACCTTCGCAGTGGGAGTATATGAGACGGCAACCGGCACACGCCTGACCGTGTATGATAACACTGACACGCCGGTAGGAGAAACGGTTCTATTCGAAAATCTGCCCCTTGTTGCCCACGATGGTGATGTGCCTAACCCTGTGGACATCCACTTCGGAGCAGGGATTATGCTACGTGGCTACGACCTAGACACACTTACCGTCCATCCCGGTGAGCAGCTCAAAGTCACCCTCTACTGGGAAGCCATTGCACCTATACCCGGCGATTACACGGTTTCTATCCAATTGCTCGATACGCAGTGGCGCAAAGCTGCCCAATCCGATGCATGGCCTTTAGAAGGCGCGGCCCCCACTTCATCATGGAAAGAGGGACAGCAACTCGAAGAACATCGCGCGCTTACAATTGCCCCTGATGCTGCTCCCAGTATTTACGATCTACAACTCACTCTCTATCGCGCCGCCGAAAGTGGAGAGTTAGAACATCTACCCATCGTGTGGGAAAAAGGCCAGATGCCTGCCAAAACCGTGATGCTCACGCGAGTCAAAGTGGAATGAACCAACGGATCAAAAAATCAACAAATCCGCAAATCGGTAAGTCAGTGAGCCAGCGAACCAACGACGTGCCCCATGCCTTCTTACTTCCTTGCTCCTTTGCCCCTTTGCTTCCTATCCTCTTTCTTGCCGCCGCCACACTGCTTTTTTTCTGGCCAATCTGGCTACTTAGCTATCGTTTTCCTCAAGGTGGCGGAGACTTGTGGGGACAACTGCATCCCATCTGGACTTATGTTGCATCCTGGTTACGGCGCGGTGTCTTTCCCCTGTGGAGTACGCAGATGATGGCTGGCGATCCCATCCTTTCTGAACAACAATATGGGTTATTCAACCCCATCAACTGGCCGCTCTTTTTATTCCCATCGGTTCCCCCGACCCTGGTATCATTGCGCGGGATGTTCTCCATCTGGTTGGCCGGGGCGGGAATGTACCTCTACTTACATCACTCCCCGGTATGGCGTATCGCTTCTAGTCGGCGACTCAACCGCAGTGCAGCCCTTATTGGCGCGCTCGCCTATATGTTCAATGATTCTTTCATCATACACCTGGGTCACCCACAATTTAATGACACGATGGCCTGGCTGCCGTGGACCCTACTAGGTGTGGATTACGCGATGCGCAATGCGCGCGCCATTCCCTTAGCAGGGATGGCGTTGGGATTGCTTTTACTCGCCGGACACGGGCAAGCCGCGCTCTATGCAGCGACATTCATTGGAATCTATTCGCTATGGCAAATCGGGGAGGCGATCAGAAGCAAGGAAGCTAGGGAGCAAGGGGACAAGGGAGCTTACAGATGTGTAGATTTTCAGAAGAGTTTACGCCGGATGGGACGGTTGCTATTAGTACCCCTTTTCGCGGCCTGTATCGCCGCGCCGGCTCTTATCCCAGGACTGGAACGTCTGCCACGCACGGTGCGCGCCATCCGCACAGAAGGTGGCATCCCGGAATATGAATTCCATCCAGAGATGCTGCTTGACCTCGTCACACCCTATATTCACGGGCGCGGGATGCGGGGTTATTGGCCGTCCTGGCAACGCGTAGAAAGTGCCTACGTCGGCGTTGTCGCGCTGGCATTAGCCGGATTGGGCATCCTTACACACCTCCGTCAACGCCGCACTGGGTTCCTGATCCTCACTGCAACTCTCGTCTACCTTTTTGCATTAGGCTCACAAGGCCCCCTCTACCCCATTGTCAACAAACTTCCCTTTTTTAGTGCAACCTGGAAAACCGCCCGTGTTATTTATCTCCTCTCCTTCATCCTGGCTATCGCGGCAGCACTGGGGGCGGTAACCGTACTAGACATGCAAGAGAGCAGAGGAGCAAGGTGGCAGGGGAGCAAAGAAGCAGAGAAGCGAGAAAGTAGAATTGGGATCATCGTGTACATTGGGGCGATGTCTGTGATTGCACTACTCATGATGTGGTGCGCCCCAGATTGGGTTGCGACTACTATTCCACCCACGAACCAATCTATTGCCCTGGCAGGCTTGCGCTTCGCAGCCCTGACACTCCTGACAATCACATTCTTAATTTTCCTGCGAATGCGACTTTATATTCCCCATTCTTCATTCTCCATGTGTCATTCTCTATCCCACACTAACAAACTAGAAAGTCTATTCTACGTACAAAACGCCGGACTCATCTTACTGCTACTCACCGAACTTATCGCCACCGGCGCATTGGCCGACGTGGAAAAACTCCCCCGCGCAACTGAAAATCCCCATCTGGCCGCTATTGACTATCTCCAGGCTGATACCGGCTGGTTCCGCATAGATGTTGATAGCAAAGCCCGTGGTTTATGGTCTCCCTCCGCTGTGATGGTAGCAGGCTTTGAAGTTCCCCAGGGTACCGGTAACCCAATGGAATTGGTGGTCTATACCCAGTTCTACTGGGCCATCCCTTACAAAGGCGCGTCTGTTTATCAACTTCTCAGTGCAAAATATATCATCGTCCCTAAAGATGCACTGCCCGGCGGCGAAGGCATTTGGCCTGTTTTCAAAGAGGATCCACTTATTGATATTCACCTCAATACCAACGCTCAGAATCGCGTCTGGTTAGTCTATCATACACAACCGGTAAACACGCTAGAGGACGCTTACGCCATCATTTTCGATGAAACCTTCGATCCAGCACAAACTGCCACAGTACAGAATGGGCCAGCACTGAACTTCGAGGGACAAGGGACGTTGGAAGTGTACCGCTACACGCCCAATCACGTTTCATTCTTCGTTCGCACATCAGCCCCGGCCTTGTTTATTCTCTCTGATCTGAACTATCCCGGCTGGACTGCGCGGTTAGATGATAATCTTGTACCTATCTTCACCACCAATGGCCTCTTTCGTGGCGTTTACATTCCAGAAGGAGAACATCACGTGGAGATGCGTTTCTTCCCTCCCTCCCTGCGCGTGGGACTTGGGCTTTTTATCATAGCGATCCTAACCGTCATTATGGGAGCACGCATATATCAGAGACGCAGAAGGACAAAGGACACGAAGTGAAATTTAACCAGACACGAATATCCCAACAAATGCATACACTTACAGATAAGGAAAAATCACGTTTCACGTTTCACGTTTCACGACCCATTTTATGGGCCACGGCCACCACTACACTCTTATTATTGGCCTACACGTTATATACCTGGAATGTTGGCAATGCCGAACTTACTTTCGACGAAGTTGCAACATTTGCCGTCGCTCGCCAGGGATTGCTTGACATCATCCGTTATGTTATGGATGCAATACGCGAACATCCGCCATTTTATTACATGGGAATGTCGCTCTGGTTTCGATGTGCAGGGACCAGTGAATTTGCGATCCGTTATCCTTCCATTCTAACAAGCATACTTAGCGTTGCCTGGGGTGTTCACTTAGGGCGCAAATTCTTAGGACGCGAAGGTGGCTGGTGGAGTGGATTGATCTTTGCATTGCTTCCACTTAACCTTTGGGCCGCGCGTACCGGGCGGATGTACAGCTTAGTACTCCTATTAGCAATAATCACCATCGAAGTATGGTGGCGCTGGCTGGAACATCCCTCATGGCAGCGCTGGGGCATCTTTATAGGGATTTCTATTCTCGGCGCGTTCACACACTACTTCCTGATATTACTTTGGGCAGTAGAAGGCGTTACCTTATTGCTTGCCCCACGTAAGACTCGTTCCATCCGTTGGCCCTGGCTCGGTATGGTCGCTGCCGGGATCGCGGGATTATTGCTATTGCTCCTGATCTCACGCAACGTAGAAATGGTGGCCGGCATCCGCGCCACCATATTATCAACTCTGGGCAGCCCACGACTGCGCATCCGCGTCGACCAACTACGTCTGCTCCTTGTTGAATTTTACCTCATTTGGCGCGATCCGGCCCGATTACCCCAGTCTCTGGTTGGATTAGGGATCACAGTCTTAGGATGGGGCCTGGTATGGTATACTGGGTTCCAACATACCAGGAACCAATGTGCCGGGAAATGCAACGCCATTTCTGAATGGCGCTCCATTTCCGAATGGCGCTCCATTTCCGAATGGCGCTCCATTTCCGAATGCAACGCCATTTCTGAATGGCGCTCCATCAGCGCGCTGCTCGCGGCTTGGGGACTCATACCCGCGCTACTTCTCAACTTCGTACCTCTCTCACTCCACGCGCGTTATTTAATCATCGCACTCCCAGCACTGGCGCTAGGGTTGGCAGCCTGTATCACTTTGCTGAAGCCTCGTTTCTTACGCCCTTTAGTTATAGGGATCCTATTAGTAGGGATGCCCTTGAACTGGGAACAAGTTTACCACCCTCTAGAACTTACCTTTGGGGCGCAGGTAGATTTCTTGCACGCTGCCGCGTGTTCTGGGGATGCGATGTTATTTAACGGTCCCTGGCCCAGTCTCCTACTTAACTACTACCAACCACCACCAGGATTGAGCATAATTCGTGTTCCCAGGGCCGCTCCCCCTGGCTTCAATGCCGAAGTAGATATTCCCAAGCTAGAAACTGCCGTTGCCAACCATGAACGTATCTGGACATTCTATGGTGCGATCGGTTCAGCCGACCCAGACTATGCAGTGAGTCGCTGGCTCGCAGAGAACACTTACGCGGTACATCGTTATGAAAGTATGGTGCTTTACTTATCCCCTACCTCTATGTTTTCTCTGACTCAGGACATCAGTTACGGCCCCGCGCTTACGCTACGCAGCGTTGAAGTGGATCGCCAAACGGTAGCTGTTGGTGACCCGATGCGCATCAAACTGGCATGGGATAGCGATCAGACTCACACCCGCCCTCTTTTCAATCTGGTTCTGATGGATGAAACCGGGCGTGTATGGTTGGAAAACGAGTTTAAAATGGGGCCTATCCACCGGCCTAGCGGCACACTCATATCGGGCGATTGGACAGACCATAGTGGTCTTTTGATATTACCCGGCACACCTCCCGGCACTTACACCCTGGCCCTACATGTTGAAGCCCAGGGTATCACCCAACCCGACACCAATCTAGGACGCTGGACGCCACTCGGCACTGTTGAAGTCACGACTCGCGCCACGCCTCTCTGTAATCCTAATTTGGCGGATACATTGCCACGCTGGGCAGATATTCAAGCGACGTTCAACAATCCACACACCAGCAACACTCACACCGGAAAAAATCTTAATCTTGTTGGAATGTTACCCTGGGACACTTCAGTCATGCAGGGATACGACACAAGTATCCGATTATGGTGGCAAACTTATGAATCGTTGGATAATGCTCAAATGACACTCCAACTGGTAGGACAAACCACTTATGAAATCGGCACGTTCGCACTTGGCCCTGACTTCTATCCCTCCCAGGAATGGCAACCGGGTGATGTCATCCAACAAGAGGTGCGTTTCACACTGCCGGGCGATCTTCCCGGAGGTCAATATCACGTACAGGCGCAAGTCACAGTAAATCAGCAAGTCAGCGAATCTGCAAACCTACAAGCCCAAATTCCGGTCAGTGGCAGCCGCGCGTCCCTCTCCCCCTGGGAACAATGGCTAGGTACGCGCACATATTTTTCCGGCGATTGGGCCGACCTTTTTATCTTAGAAGTTGAAACCCGCGACCGCACTTACACGCCCCCGCCGGTACGGCAACGCGCCGATGCGCGTTTCGGAGAAATATTGCGCTTGCGCGGTTATCGCTTGAATATGCAAACGCTCCTGGCCGAAGGGAGCGCGGATCTCACGATCTACTGGCAAGCCATCACTGAAACAGATGAGATTTATGCAGCCTTCAACCACCTCCGTACAACAGATAATCAAATGCTCTGGCAACAGGATAGTTGGCCCCAAGCCGGGTTGTATACCACCGATCATTGGCACAAAAACGAAGTTGTGGAAGAGCATTACACACTCTCGTTACTAGAAAATATCGCTCCCGGGACATATCCATTCTACGTCGGTATCTATAACGCCAGCAACGGCGAACGACTGCATGCCATCAACCGGCAGGGTGAGCAGTACCTTAATGACGAAGTGGAATTATTTGTCTTGACGATAGAATAATGAGGAATTGCGAATTGCGAATTGCGAATTGCGAATCTGTAAATTGCGACCATGGGTTGCAACGAATCAACGAATTAAAAATCACGTTTCACGTTTCACGTTTCACGCGCCACTTGCTTCCTCTTTTACTCCTTCTCATCTACTTCGCCCAAAGCATGCTCCATATTCACGCAACCTCTATCTCATTCGATGAGGGGCCACACCTTGCCATAGGGTACGCAACATTGCGTACCGGCGACTTCCGCATCCAACCGATCCACATTCATCCTCCACTGGCAAACGTACTCGCCGCTGCGCCGCTCCTCCTGCAGGATGATCTTCCGGACCCGCGTACTATTGATGGATGGGAGATTGCAAGCCTCTCCGCACTGACGGACACAGTAATATGGCAATACCCCCACCCGGCCCGCATAGCCACCGCCGGGCGCGTCCCCATCTTACTGATGGGCGTCCTCTTGGGCGCGATCATTTTCCGTTGGACCAAAGAACGCGCCACATCTTACGCCGGCATCATTGCCCTCACACTCTATGCCTTCGATCCTAACTTCATCGCGCACAACTCACTGATCACAACGGATACGGCAGCGGTGCTGTTGAGCGTGGCTACGCTCTATATAGTGGAACAGATGATCAGCAAATCAACAAATCGGCGAGTCAACAAAGACCCAAAAGAGGACTCGAAGTATGCGCCAACCGGAAAATTGATAGGGTTGGGAGCCTTAATCGGGTTGGCACAACTGGCAAAAGTTTCGGCCCTGATGCTTATCCCCGTTGTTGGCTTTATTCTGCTCGTAGATATTATCCGGCTATACGTTAAAAATCCAGAATCAAGCATTACGAATTACGAATCGCGAATTGCGAATTACGAATTGCGAATTACGAATTGCGAATCGCGAATTGCGGATTACGTTTCACGCATCACGCATCACGCTTTACGCATTTTTCCTCACCTCCTTCGCACCTACACCATTGTTTTTCTCACAGCCTTCCTGGTTGTCTGGGCCGGTTACAAATTTGAAATCGCCCCGGTTCCGGGTTTTCCTATTCCCCTTCCTGCTGCTACTCACATCAAAATTTACCAATCCCTGCAAGAGCATTACACCTATGGTCACCCGACCTTCTTGATGGGGCGCGTCAGCACCCACGGTTGGTGGTGGTACTTTCCTATTGCCTTCCTTCTCAAAACACCGTTACCCATACTGATTTTCTCCCTCTGGCTTCCCATGCAATTCATATCTGACGAATTGCGAATTGCGAATTGCGAATTACGAATTACGAATTGCGAATTACGAATTACGAATTGCAGATTACGAGTGCCCCATCCAGAATCCAGAATCCAAAATCTAAAATTCTCTCTTCCCCTCATCCTCTTCCCCTGCCTCTATACTCTTTCCAGCCTCCTCAGCACTGTCAATATTGGCTATCGCCACTTACTGCCTATCCTACCATTTCTTTACATCGGCATCGGTACACGAATCGGCAAGTTAGCAAATCAACACATCGCGTTTCACACATCACGTTTCATACATCACGTTTCACATTTCACATTTTATATTTTACTCTCCTGGCTCATCCTCGGCACACTCCTCATCGCCCCCAACTATCTCACGTTTTTTAACGCATTGGCCGGCGGGGCGGCGGGAGGGTATCGCTATCTGGTAGATTCTAACCTGGATTGGGGGCAAAATCTCTGGGATTTAAAAAACTGGATGGAAAATCATAATGAAAGTCACGTCTACTATGCCCATTACAGCCCGGCACGCCCACAGGTCTACGGTATCAACGCGGACTTCCTGCCCCCCGACCCGCGCGCGGTGGATTTCACACCCTGGGATCCCACGCCCGGTCTCTATGCTATTGGCGCGACCGTCTTGCAAGGACCTTACGCTCCCGATCACAACACGTATGCATGGTTCCGCACACACAAACCTACTGCAATCTTAGGCAACGCCCTATGGGTCTACCAGGTTCCCGCCCGCCCGGCAGCAACATGGGCCGTCGTATGCCCAGACATCGTGTCATTCAGAAATGGCACGCTCTCTCCTGATCTCGTGATAAAAAACTTAGGGCAGACTTCACTACGTATCCTGCAACCTGATTGTATCTCTGCTTATGTCTACGCGAAGGGAACTGAACCCGGACTATACGCAGAACAGACTTTCCAGTCTATCCCTCCGGCAACCACACTTCCCGACATCCAACTACGCGCTGCTGATGGCACACCCACATACAACGTCTACCGTATCACCGGCACACCTACTCCCGGCCACACTATAGATAAGCTCATCTTTGACGGCCCCCTAACCTTTCTCGGCTATACGCTAACAGACGCCACTACACCCGCCACCACGCTCGAACTCCTCACCTACTGGCGTGTGGATACCGTGCCAGGACGCCCACTTTCTCTTATGGCCCACCTCATCAGCCCGGATGGCACAGGGATTGCTGTGAGCGACGGGCTAGGCTTCCCCATCGAACAATGGCAACCCGGCGATATCTTCATCCAGCGACATCCATTCGAGATTCCAACCCATATCCCAACTGGCGACTATTCCATCTACGCCGGTGCATACTGGCTGGACACAATGGAACGCTGGCCCATACACACCGGAAGTGAAATCCACGATCACATCTCTATAAAAATAGTGGATGGTGAATAAAAAATGATGAATCGAGAATCAAAAACCAAAAATCGCCCCATCACCTTGTCACCCCGTCACCTTGTCATCCTGTCACTTCCCTATCTCATCTTTCTGCTCGCCGCCGTCCTGCGCCTCGCGGCCTTCGATGAAGCCCTGGTCGCGGGCGATCAATCTGCCATCCTCAGCAGCGCGTTCCAGGTGGCCCATTTCCGTTATTTTCCATTGGTAGGGATGAAATCTTCAGTAGGGGTGATGCAAACCGGCATTGTCCCTCTCTTAGCCGCCATTCCCCTTTTGCTGGTGAAAAGTGTGATTGCCGTAAAATGGTTTTTCTCGGTATTGGATTTACTGGCCCTGGCATGGCTCTATCGTGCCGCGCGCCAGACACTGGGGCGACGCGCGGCCCTCATCACGATGCTCCTCTATGCCACCAATCCCTGGGTCATCGAATTCATCCGCACCATCTGGTTCCAGACGCTCATTCCCACGTTTGCCACCGTTGCGTTCGCGGCCTTTATGACCTTATTACCCTCATCACATCCTAAAAGAGCCTCATCAGTGTATACGGGAAAAGCAAAAAGAGCGCGATTTGGAAATCGCGGCTACATACTACACCACCGCAATAACGGTAACGCCCTCATCCTGGCCCTGGTCAGTGCCACCCTGATGGGAATGGTTCACCTCGCCGCAATGCCGTGGACCGTGCTGCTCTTTGCGCTAGGGTTGTGGCTTGCCTGGCGTTACCGTCTCTGGCGGGGGTTCTGGATCGGTGTTGGACTTAGCTTTCTACTTGTGTTGCCCTATCTTATCTATCTGGTACAAACTTCCTTCAGTGATGTGTTTTTCCTTGCGCAGGCAGGCAGCAAGACACAAGCTCTTAATACCAACGGATATCGCCTAGTCGGTGAACTCATTAGTGGCGCGTTTGTCATCGCTAATACACATGGCAGACAATGGGATGATCAGGTTATTGATTGGTCTTTTGGCTATAAAATCATTCCCATTGTCTTCGTCCTATCCCTGCTCTGGGTAGTCAAAAAAGCCGTCTCAACAGATTTAGTAAAATCTCACAGAAACAACGCCATTATATCCATTGGGATTTTTGCGGCCGTATGGTCGCTTCTGGCCCCTGCCCTATTTTTGTTTACCCAAACTCATTTGCAGCACTTCTACTTACTCCACGTCTTCCCTGCGCCGTTTGTACTGATTGGGGCCAGTATTGAAGGATTGGATGGACTGCGCCAATATAAACTGGAAAGTAGGTCTCGCAACCTGGTTGGCAGACCGGGGGGCTTATCCTACATTGCGGAATGTTTAGCTACAGGTATGTTAATTTTGCTCGCGCTCTGGTGGAGCAGCCTGTGGATCGTCCGGATCCACCTGGAAGCCCAGGGACAGCTTGAACGATATACCCGCGCCTGGCTGATGGATACAACGGCGCGCACCGTGGCCGGTTACCTGGACCGTGAACCCAACGGACAGGTTATCATCCTTTCCGAATTCAAGGGGGATGTTTCCGCCTTCGATTGGATCCGCGCCTATGTGGGTAGTGATGCTATACGTGTTACCCCAGTGAGCGCGGGATTCATTATTCCCAACGCGCCCACCTGCTATATGTTAGGGCCGGGCATAACCACAGATGCACTCACCCCGGTCGCCGGTATCATCACACCACGACCGGCGATGACGATTCCTGCCAATCCTCCGTGGGATTGCTATTGTATGTCTAGCCCCGGCACACGGCCCGATGCCCTTGCAAATTGGGGCAATGGGATGCAGCTCCTTGATGTAGCTATCGAGAATACATTATCCCCTGGCAAACAGCTTCGTCTCTCCTACACATGGCAGTACACTCACGTCGCGCCGCAGGAATATCACATCTTCAACCACCTGCTGCACGGCGACACCCTCGTCGCACAAGTGGACGGCAGTGGCGTCCCCACCCATTACTGGCGGGATGGCGACATCCTGCTTACCCGCTTCGTACTGCAATTACCAGAGGAGCTTGCCCCAGGCGATTACCGGCTGCTCACCGGTTCTTATACCTGGCCCGCGCAGGAGCGCATTTTCCTCACCAATGGCGAAGCCGCATATACGGTGAAAGAGTGGACAGTGCCTTAGATTGGCTTATACTAATGGGGAGTCGGATAATAGGGTGATTCTGGGTTGTAGGTTGTGAATTATCAAGAATACACTTCCAGATTCTTGATAAGGAGAGTAGCATGATAAAATTTCCGTATGGTAACGCAGATTTTTACGATATCATCACAAACGGCTATTTCTACGTAGACCGCACAACGCACATCCCCCTGATTGAGGATGCCGGCAAAGCCTTGCTCTTCCTACGCCCACGACGTTTCGGCAAAAGCCTGCTGCTCTCGCTGCTGGAAAACTATTACGATATTGCCAAGGCTGATGAATTCGAGCGGCTATTTGGACATTTGGCAATTGGAAAACAACCTACACCCAAGCACAATCAGTATCTTATCCTCAAATGGAATTTTTCTGTGATTGCAACACAAGGCAGTATCACAGAAATCAAGCGCGCTTTGCATAATCATCTTAATGGCTGTATAGAAATGTTCAAAGATCAGTATCGTCACTACCTGGATTACGAAATAACTCTGGACGAGCAAGATGCCTTGCGTTCTCTACACTCTGTGTTGGTCGCTGCGAAAAGAAGCCAATATAATATATATTTGCTCATCGATGAATATGACAACTTCGCAAACGAGGTATTGATGGCCAACAGAGACAGTCATCAACGCTACGAAGCCTTGATTCAGGGAGAAGGAATGATAAAAACTCTCTTCAAAGCAGTTAAGTATGGCACCGAAGGCCAGGGTATTGACCGTGTCTTTATTACGGGCGTCTCACCTGTAGTTATGAGTGACGTCACCAGCGGCTTTAATATCGCCAAAGACATCTACCTTGAACCGGAGTTCAACGATCTATGCGGCTTTTGGGAACATGAAATCGCCACAGTCACCCACAAGATTATGTACTCGGCAAAGAGTGAAGCCCTAAGCATGATGCAGACCTTCTACAACGGATATAGTTTTGCTTACGGTAAACCCAATGCGCTGTACAACCCTACTCTAGCACTCTATTTTTGGGAACATTTACAAAAACGTCAAAGTTTCCCTGAAGAAATGTTGGATGAAAATTTGGCTATGGACCGCAGCAAGCTCGCCTATATTGCCGGTTTACCCAAAGGAGAACAGCTAATTTGGGATGCCTTAGATCAGCGTCAAGCTCTTAGTATCCAACGACTGGCCAATCGCTTCGGCGTCCGCGAAGTACTACACACCCCCAAAGACTATACCTTTATGATTTCACTACTGTACTACTTTGGGATTCTAACACTGGGCGAGCGTACAACGCAAGGCAAACGCACACTCCACATTCCCAATATGGTGGTGCGAGGATTATACCTGGAACGCATCCAAGAAATGATGTTGCCCGATTTGGCGCGTGATGATGCATTAAACGTGGCTGAAGCACTGTACAGCACGGGCGCGATGCAACCCGTATGTGACTTCATAGAACACACTTATTTCAAAGTCTTGGCTAATCGTGATTGCCGTTGGGCCAACGAGCTAACCATCAAAACCATGTTTTTAGCAGTACTCTTCAATAACCTATTCTATATCATGGACTCTGAACCCGCCCTACAACGTGATTATGCCGATCTCGTTATGCGGGTACGCCCTGACATGCGACAATATACATTGCTAGATATTCTCATCGAATTCAAATATGTAGCCCTGGGACAGCATCAACTTAACGGCGAACAGATTCGGAACATGGATAACGTAACCTTGCGTGCCTTGCCCGCCGTACAAGCTGCCTTTGACAACGCTTGCTCGAAACTTGCGCGCTATCGACAGACGCTACACGATATCTATGGCGATATTCTATGCTTGCGCAGCTATGCCGTCGTCGCCGTGGGGTTTGAGCGGCTGATATGGGAAGAGATGACAAACGCAAGTTGACAGACAAAAATATCGCCGCAGCGAAAATAGAGCTATTGAAACATATCCCCTTGCTTGCCATCCTCCTCACCCTTTTCACCATCCTAACTTTAGCCTACAGCCTGACGACGCCTCTGTTTGAAGCGCCAGATGAGGTATGGCATTATGCGTATACACGGTGGCTGGCAGAGGGGCATAGGCTGCCCGCAATGGATAGCGATGAAAGTGGCGCGAGTCAGGAAGTGGCACAACCGCCGCTATATTATGCCATCGCGGCATTGTTCAGCGCGCCTGTGGCGGATGATGACTTACAAGCCCTGTTCTGGCACAATCCCGGCTTCGGCTATCAAGCTCCCGGCACAGTTCCCGATAACAAGAATAT
>JAFGFI010000145.1 GCA_016931185.1 Anaerolineae bacterium | reverse complement strand
TGCGGCTACAACATCATCGGGTTTGATTTCCCGGTGATCATGCGCCGCGCGTTTGCTCTGGACGCTAAGCCGGCAGGTGTTTTCAACAAGGTCGTGCTGGCAAAGTACCGCACCGATCCTATTCTGGACCTCATGGGAGTCCTGTACAACTGGGATAAAGCCCGTGGGCTCAAGTGGGTTTGCAAGCGGTACGGCATTCCGAACCCGCTCCCTGATCTCAATGGGAGCATGGCTGCGGAGATGGATCGGGACACGCTGCGCAAGTATGTTGGCAACGACGTTAACATGACCTTCCGCTTGTATCGCAAGATGCAGGGCGTGTATTTCTAGACTCCGGTCGCATAACCGGACAGAACACAAGTAGAGATAAGGCCGGCCTGGAAGTCCCAGGTCGGCCTTATCTCATAAATAAGGATTAACGACTCTGAACTAATTGGTCTTCTCGCTCAAAATGTATACTACCAACTTGGCGAGAGAACTACTACTTGTTCATGCGTCAAGGCAAATGGGCAGCCCGGAACGGCAAACACAGGCTTTCAAACGTGGTGCTTGAATGGCTAGAGTTGCTGTTCAGAACGAAAAACTGCTGCAGGATATTTGGTATATAATTCCTAAAATTTTTTATTCCGTATTCAATCGTGACCATATGCGGGGTTAAATATGAAGCGTACGTTCAAAGTTTTCATTAATCTCTTTGTTCTAATTGCTTTTGTATTGGTTCCCGTTCAACCGGGGGAAGTTCGAGCAGAGCCAGTTTTACAAACAACGACCTATTCCATCTCTGGAAGGGTGACAGATGGGAGTGGAAATGGTGTGGCGGGTGTGGCGATCAATGCATTGCCCTCTTCCTGTGAAAATGCTACAGCTCAACGACCAGTTTTGTTGGTCACTGGCTGGGGAGGTAGTGAAGGAAAGACCTGGAGCTCAGAGGACGAAAATTTACGTTATCTTGGTCAGGCGCTTTCACAACACGGATATATTGAGGGTTGTAATTTGTTCTATGCCAGCGGAACCTCTCCAAAAGAATATCAAAGTGAAAATGCCGAGGTTATTCGGGACGAGATTTGTCAAGCCCAGGTAACTTACAAGCAGAATTACTCTGGGAAAGTTCCGGTCTTCAACATTATTGGGCACAGTTATGGTGGACTACGTTCGCGAGCATATTTAGAAAGCGATTTGTATACAGCGGCTTGCCCAGGGAGCACGGAAACAGTTAAAGTTGATAATCTGATTACCTTGGGTACCCCCCATGCCGGCGAGTGGGGAGATTTACCGTTGGCAACGCTTTTGGGGCTGATGGGTCTAGCTGATTTAAAAAATAATTATCCGGCTATTACCGAATTGGCGCCTCCAGTACGCAAGTGGCAGAATCTAACGAGCTGGCAGCCTAAAGGCGTGAATTATCACTTGGTTGGAGGGGATGCACGGAGCCAAATCCTCGATTTTCCACCAGTATTTCTGGCAATGTATTTAAAATGGTTTCCTACCACCAGACTTTTCCCCAGTGATATGGCGGTTCACCGTTCAGGGGCTTTTGGTTTAAACCTGTATCCATTTAACTATCCACGCTTAAACACAGAATCCACAAACGATATCCATGGTCGCTGTAACGATTCCGATCCAAACATTGGGCAAGGTTGTGCGATTTTAGGAATCAATAACTTAAAGTCCTATATGGATCCCGCTACTACCTTTGAAACAAAAGTTTGGCCAATTCTTCAAGCGTCCAATGCTGGCCTGCCTTATACACCCTTGCAAGGCGATATGTCACAAACTCACACATCTACCTCTGCTGTTGTGATGGCAACTCAGATGTCCGAGCCTATCACTGTGGGTGGTATGTCTATCGTCGAAATATCTTCAGGGGAGTTGACAGCTTCTAATTCGATCAACGGCACATTTCAGGTAACCGCTGGAGGAACCAGCCAAATCCATTTGGGATGGACGGATGAATCGCTGACCATGACATTAACAGATCCCGGTGGCCATGTCGTCACGATGGGTGATTTGGGAACCACTTTGCTGACCACAACCTTTGGTATTGGATGGACCACGATCTACCACTTTGACGATATCCAACCGGGCACCTGGAGTTATAAAATCCAGGGAGATGGTTTGACCCAGACTATCGGTTATCGCATGTTCCTGGTTCCATCCACCCCGGTGTCCTTGACTGCGACGCTTCCAGAATGGAAAGAAAACGGCAGCTTGGTTCCTTTCACAGCAACTGTTTGGGCGAATGGAACCACCTCACTTACCGGCGCTACAGTGACCGCAACTGTAATTCGCCCAGATGGGAGCGAAGAGACGGTTGTGCTGTTGGATGACGGAAACCATGGGGATGGTGATGCAAACGACGGCACCTATGGAATCACTTACACAAATACCGCCTTGGGCGGATCTTACGCAGTCGCTTTCACTGCCGCCGGCACTTATAGCAGCGAGACGTACACGCGCAATGCTTCGGGCGTCGTTTTCATTGCCCCTGCAAGCGCGAGCCTGGGAACAGGTTTCTCTGATCAGGGCATTGATGAAAACCTGGATGGCCCGTACGAATGGCTGGAAGTTTCTATTCCTGTGACGGTGAATACTGCCGGAAAGTTCTCTGTTTCGGGTGAGTTGTACGCTGGAACTACCTTCATCGGGCCGGCAAAGGTAATTGCGGATTGGACGCCTGGCGTGCAAACCGCTCGGCTGCGCTTTTCTGGGGAAGCGATTTCGGCGACGAAACAAAATGGCCCTTATATTCTGAGGAATCTGATCTTACTAGATGAAACCCAAACGACGAATTTGATCCAGACAGCAGATCCACAATACCAGACTGCTGCGTACTTGTACAATCAGTTTTACGCTCCAAAGCACGTATTCCTGCCATTGATTATCAGGGGAGGTGCTTCAGTGGACGTGTGGAATCCGGCAAATATTGCGCTGGCGGTCAATTATTCGGTATTAACAGATGCCAACGGCAACTACACCTTATCCGGCTTGCCCGCCGGTACTTACACGGTGATCCCAGCACTGGCTGGCAAACAGTTTACTCCCGCCTCGCGTCCGGTCACTCTCCCGGAAAGTGCCATCGATCAAAACTTCCAGGTAGCAGGCGGCACGGTCATCCCCGGCGAAATTGTCACCATCCCCGCCGGCAACTTCCCTATGGGATGTGATCCGGACCATAACGGCGGCTATTCTTGTTATTCGGATGAAATTCCGCTACACACCGTCTATCTGGACGCCTACCGCATCGATAAGTATGAAGTGACCAATGCTCAGTACGCCCAGTGTGTGGCGGCCGGGAACTGTGCCGCACCGGCGTACAACACATCCAACACACGCACTTCTTACTACGACAATCCCGTCTATGCCAACTACCCGGTCATCTATGTTTCCTGGCACGATGCATCCAACTACTGCGCCTGGGCGGGCAGAAGATTACCGACGGAGGCTGAATGGGAAAAGGCGGCGCGGGGAACAACAGTGATCGCCTATCCCTGGGGCGACCAGGCCCCAACCTGTACATTGGCTAATTTTTATGCTAACGGTTATTGTGTTGGTGATACCAGCTCGGTGGGCAGCCACCCGACTGGTGCCAGCCCTTACGGCGCAATGGACATGGCCGGCAATGTCTTGGAGTGGGTCAGCGACTGGTACCTATCGTATTACTATAACATTTCACCTGTTAGCAACCCGCCCGGTCCAGCCAGCGGTACGAAAAAGGTGCTGCGTGGAGGTTTCTGGGGTAGTACCTATGATACCTTGCGCGAGACTTACCGTGTCAGTTATTACCCGACAGATCGCACCTATAAATATATCGGGTTCCGGTGTGCCGATTCCTCAACCCCTTGATCTGGTGGGCTATAGAAATTTTACCGATGGGGATAGTGGTTTTATGCGAGAGAGTGCCGACCGATCGCCTCGATTCGGAAAATGTTCCATTTCCTAATCTGGTTACTACTGTTTAACGAAAAGTATTCAGGAGATCTGAGCGGGGAGGCCAAGCTGGCCCACCCTTTCTCTACCCTTGATACATTGGCATCACCAGATATAGTACTTCTCTCCGTTCTGCGGCCGGATTACCGCAGAGGCGTTGTGGGTATTGGCCTAGAAGCGCAGCTTCTAGCACAGCGCGCAGTTAGCGCACGTTGCAGCATTGGGAGAATCCCCGCGTCCGAGGGGCGGCAGGTCTATACCATCGTCGTGCGAGGTAATGACCATTGCCACATGTAGCTATCGCACAATGATTGTGTCTACCCGCTTGCGCAGACAGGCATCTTTGTCCTTTGGGGTGGTGTCTGAGGAAAGGCTGTGGGATTCAGAC
>JAFGFI010000144.1 GCA_016931185.1 Anaerolineae bacterium | reverse complement strand
TAGCCGATCTTGTACTTCGCCAGCACGCAGCGGGAGACCTCCCGGATGGCTTCGATTAGCGCCTCAATGCGGGCCTGCGCTTCCTCGTCGCGCACGTAAAATGTGGTCGTGAATGGCACATCACCCAGCATATCATAGAAGGTCAACGTGACCGGTTTGGCACGAGGCAGTTCACGGCCTGGCAGACTATCACTCATGTCTTTAATCCTCCCTTGATAGCAGCAGCTACTTCACAAACACTTCACCTGTTATGAAGCATGGCATTAGCAGGTTATGCGATACTCAGACCCTGTAGTAGTGATAAAGAATCCATCTAATTTTGCGATGCATAATACATTAGGACTTGTCCAGTACTTAATCCGATAGCCAATCCTTTGCTGTCATGGGAGAACTCAAGACTGGTAACATCTATGTCGTCATTTTCATTATTATCAAAATTGATGCAATGGATTGCAGTCCACGTGGATGTGTCCCAAAATAGAACAGTTCCATCACTTGAACCAGAAGCCAACAAACCAGTATCCGACCAGGTTAATGCTAGAACAGCATCGGAGTGGAACTGTTTGACGTTTTCATTTTCTTCATCGACTGAACAAGAGCCAATAGTAGGCGAAGAGCTGGGGATTGCATTAGCGATCAGTCTAGGTGTATCTACACCACTTGATGTAAATAGTATGATACGACCTGGTTGGTCTCCAGCGGCAATTAGGGAACTATCAGGCGACCAAGCAATAGTATGAATTATTCTCAGATCGTTTAAGTCATAGAATTGTGATCCTAGCATCTGAAAACCGTTCCAAATTTTGAGAATTCCATCGGTTGATACTGAAGCATATTTATCGGTAGTTGATGCGCGATCTATGTCCATAACCCATGTCAGATGAGGGTTATCTGTTTCGAGTCTAAATAAAGCATCTTTTCCTGCAGCAGGCTCGAACCGACGTAATATTCCATGTAGACCATCTTTGTCTTGTGCAACGCCTAATAATAGATTCTCGGCATCTTGTAGCCAGGACAAAGAGATGATGTCGCCGTCAATTATATCTTCGTACAAAGTTGGATCTTCAGAAAAGTCTGCCTTCCAGATAACTAGATTTCCATTGGTAGCTGCTGCTGCAAGAAGGCCACCTGTTCCGTTGGCAATGAAGTCAATATCTCTTGTCTTGATTCTGCTGAATACATTTTTGTATCCATCACTGAATTTTTCTATCTCGACGCAATCCGCTTGGAGGGTGGAATCTAATTCACAAATAAAGATATCTGAAAGCGATACAGATAGCAGAGTATATTCAGTGTCCAACCACAATAAACTGCGAATTAATCGATCGTCTCTCTTTCCACCATGTTCAGCCAAGTCAATTTGTTTCACTTGGGAAACATTATCAACCGTAATTGGCTCAAGTAGAGGCACTGGCGTATATGTCGGTGATGGAGTCGGGGTTGGGGTGTCAGTGGGGAGTGGTGAAGGAGTTATTGAGGGGGACGGGATTGGGGTCGAAGTCAGGACTGGGGTTGACGTTGGGGTGGATGTTATTGTTGCATAGCTTATCAGGACAGGCGGTGCTAGAGTGTTATCAACCGTTCTTGTTCCAAGGATTCCAAGTATAGTCTCAAATAATAGCAACAGAGCCCATAGTATCCATATCTTGCGAGGCAATTTGTCTAATTTTTCTACCTTGCCACCAAAAATACGGCTGATCCAATTCTTTAAATGACCTCTCACTACCAGAAAGAATAATGTATAGAAGAAGGCTACTGCTGCAGTCAGGCCCAAAAACACATCACGTCCTGTGGTAGAGATAGTAAACATCAGTCAACTACCTCCTCTGGCAGCGGCAGTTCCTCCACCGACACCTCACCTGAGATGAGACGCGGCAGCAGCAGGTCGCGGGTCTCGCGTAATGCGCGATTGCGAAAGATACTGGCCTGAATAAAACCTGTAACATCCTCTAAGAATTCATTAAAATTGAGAAGCAATTTTTCAGGTGGTAATGCTATTGGATACTCCACCATTGCATCCCAATCAGCCCGTGGCATTGATGTGCCTTTTGAGGTTGTGTCTGCATAGTTTATGAATTCCACACTTGATGTGATCATAAGAACTAGACCGTAGTAACTGCGTTCAATCGGGTTGATTACTATCGTATCAGATGAGCAAACACCATCTAGAGGTGCAAACACTACTTTGTGAAGATAAGGTCTGATTTTGGCGAAGAGAATCTCACCTTCATTGAAAACAAGTTTGGTACTGACAGTTTCTTGTGCCTCTCCCCATTCAGTTAACGCAATGCTACATTGTGGTATATGACCTAATCCGACATATGGAGTTTCGGGAGCAACTTCATTAGGCTGAACACTACGTCGTTCTTGTCGAGCTATTTGTCCCAGTGTGGCAACTTCCCACCCTGCCGGAATTACCCCCAACTCACCCTCCACCCACTCGACATCCTGCCAGCCAGGGAAGCGCATCTCGACAAACCACTCACGGTAGAGGGCCTGGGCAGCAGCCTCCAATGCAGCGATGCGCCGCTGGTTGTTCTCGATCAGGTCGTCGTAGGCAGAGAGCACGGCGGCGATTCGTTGCTGGATGGGGAGGGGAGGGACTTTAATCACGATTTGATGGATGAAATTCCTATTCAAGGATGGTTGAGCACTGCCAGAATTGTAGTTTTCAAAGTCCATCGACTTCAGAAAATAGTAGGCAAATCGAACATCATTACCGTAGAAATCGGTGACGTAGAGTGCGGCATTGTGAGGCCAAAAATCAACATGGCTATATGTCACATGACCTATTGATGCTCCGCTACGACCAACAGTAACCCCCGGCCCTTTAACTTTAGCCTTGTCGTGATACCCAGTTAAGCCAGCAGATCCGATAACAGGCACATGACCGAAATTACGCTTAGATGTAGGCAAATCGTAGCCACGTTTCAGATTAACAAACTTGCCTAAACGGGTAGTTGTCCAACCGGAAGTCATTCACCATTCTCCAACAACCATAGCATATTCTCGCTGATGCGCTCCTCCAGGTCATGCGCTTCGGCGTTCAGCAGTTCCAGCCGTTCGTACAGCTCGGTCATCGTTTGCTTGAAGTCAAAGCCATCGTCGTCCTCACGGGCAGCCACCCCCACGTAGCGTCCCGGGTTGAGGCTCCAACCCTGCGCGGCGATCTCGTCCAACGTGGCAACTTTACACAATCCCGGTACGTCCTGATACTCACCATCCGGGAACACCTCGTACAGCCATTCCTCACTGCCTCGCAAGAACTCCGGCTCCTGCTCCCGGTACAACCGGGCGATGTTGCCGATGAACTCGATCTGGTCGGGGGTGTATTCGCGCCGGGCGCGTTCCACCTGGGTGAATATCTTCCGCGCATCGATGAACAGCGTCGTATCCTGCCGCGTTTCACTCCGGTCGAGGAACCACAGCGTGCAGGGCAGGGTGACATTGTGGAAGAAGTTGGAGCTAACGGCCACCATCACATCCACCGCCCCGGATTTGATCAGGCCCTCGCGGATGATTTGCTCGGAGTGGCGGGCGTCGCTAGCTGAATTCGCCATCACGAATCCGGCCCGTCCATCCTCCGTTAAGGCGCTGTAGAAAAACTGAATCCAGAGGGTGTTGGCGTTATCCGTCGATGGAATACCAAAGGGCAGACGCGGGTCGCCCTTCAATCGCTCGTAGTCCACGCCATCCACATTAAACGGGGGATTAGCCATCACAAAGTCGAACCGACCCAGCATTTTGTGCGGATCTTCATAATAGGTGTTCGCTGAGCGGATGTCGCCTTCCAGCCCGTGCACGGCCAGGTTCATCTTTGCCAACCGCACGGTCTGGGTGGTCTTCTCCTGCCCGTAGATGCTGATATCGCCGCTGGCGCTGCCCTGGTGCTGGTCAACGAAATAGGCGCTCTGCACAAACATGCCACCCGAACCGCAGGCCGGGTCGAGGATGCGCCCATGATACGGCTCGATGATCTCGACGATCAGCTTGACGATGCTGGTCGGGGTAAAGAACTCGCCCCCGCGCTGACCTTCCGCCGACGCAAACTTGCCCAGGAAGTACTCATAGATGCGCCCGAACACATCACCTTCAATGTCCATTGGGATGGTATTGAAGATGCGCAGCAGCTCGACCAGCAGGAAGTTCTTCATGCGGTTGTAGGTTTTGGGCAGCACGCCTTTTAGGACCTCGTTCTCATCCATGATGAGCTGCATGGCGTTGTTGATCTCCTGCCCGACGTTGTCACCTTCGCGCAAGTCCACCAGGTATGAAAACCGTGCTTTTTCCGGCAGATAGAGCACGCCTTTAGCATGATAATCAGTTGGTCCTATCTTGCGGCGTCCAGTGGTCATGCCAGATAGAAAGTTTGTCGCATCCTCAAAGCGGGCATCTGCGTACTTCAGGAAGATCAAACCTAGCACCGGCACCGAATATTCACTCATTCGCAGTCCGGAGTTGGCGCGGAGCTGGTCGGCGGAATCCCATAGGCGTTTTTCGAGTTCGTTATTTGGGGACATAGGTGTTTACTTTCTTGTCTAATCGATTACGATTCAATCGCTATGATCTGTCTACACTCTGGATAATTTGGGCAGGCCCAGAACGGTTTCCCGGCATGTTTTCCCTTTGTCGCCGTTCGTTTGACCATCGCTACACCGCAGTTTGGGCATAAGGGAGCAGTGGTTTCCCCGGCAGTCCGATCAGGACTGACCGTGCTTGCCTCTCTTGAGGGCACATTGATATATGGCCGGACAAGGTTTGCCAGTTCATCAGTATTATACGACCTCCGTGCAGGGATATGGATCAGGGGTAGCCGGGCAGTGTCAAAGGCACGATCAACAAAAGCATCCCGTTTGGCGCGATCAGGTCGTTGGTGGCTGCTATCATCCAGCTCAATTGCCAGTATAGGCTTCATTGAACCAGAATCGCATATCAGGAAGTCGATGTGTTTCTGGGAGATTTTCCCTACATATGAGAAATTGTCGCGCCGATTGCTTATATACAATACATCGATCATCCGAACTTTCGGGCAGATCACTGCTTGACCAAGAACGATAGAGTTAAGGACATGGTAGAACGAAATCTCAGCAGGCGAGAGAAAACGATCCCTAAGCCGATAGGGTAAAGTTTCACTTTTTTGTAAACCAGGCCCAAATAACTTTCTTATAAATGAGAGACAACCAGGGCTTTCTTCAGTGGTAGTCATGTCGTTTGAATCTCCAAATCAAAGTCTGTATTCAAGTCTGATGGCAGCCTAAAGAGGGGGGTAGGGGATGAGCATACTGTACCTTGCAGCTAGCCATAGAATCAGCAGATTTACTCCCGTGTATGAAGATTGTTAATCTAACATATCATATCACGGTTTGGGAGGTGAGAGAAGGCAGGACTCGTCCTCGACGCGACGCGCGATGGGATATAGAGCCCAGGATCACTCCCAGGCAATAGACTCCACGGCGTGCTGAAGGTCATTCTGAGTACCTTGAATGTAGATCAGGGTAGTATCTAGCGAGTCATGCCCCATGATCTGCGCCAACCGGTGAAGCGGTACTTTCTCTGCCATCCGATACCCAAAACGGTGCCACAGGTCATGCGGGCGCAAATCAACAATACCGGCTCGCTGCGCATACCTGTCAATGATGAACCGCAGTCCACGCGGTGTGAGATGTGAACGGGTCCGTTGGGAGACAAACATATAGTCATCTTCAGCATAGGACCCAATGGCGTCAATGTAGTGTTGTAAAGCAGAACGGGCCGTTGTATTCAAGGGCACCAGCCGGTACTTCTTCCGTTTCCCCCAGACCTTCAGTGACCCGCTGCGATCCTTCAAT
>JAFGFI010000143.1 GCA_016931185.1 Anaerolineae bacterium | reverse complement strand
ATGTAGCCGGGGCGTTGACGCCCCGGTGGAGCGCGTTACCGAAATAATTTCTTAAAGTTCATTAGCCGCTTTGCTGCCATCAATGGCGCCGTTCGCTCACAAAACTAAACGCATACAATAATTGTAAGGCTGGGTTAAATTTAATTTGGGAGGCAGATTATGAATATCTGTTCCGAATATGTTAAAGAAATTTCCGCTGAGCTTGGTGCGGATTTGTGTGGTATTGCTCCAATAGATCGTTTTACAGAAGCCCCAAAAGGATTTCATCCGCGTGATGTATTACCCGCGTGCGAATCTGTTATTGTGCTTGCATCTCGGTTCCTAAAGAGTACCCTGTTTGCCGCATCAACTATACCCTACACAGACATCAGGAACGAAATGACCAGGAAGATGGATAAGTTGGCAATAGACCTGTCATACGCATTGGAGACAGGAAACGTCTACGCGGTTCCGATAAACTCCATAGGGCCGTGCGAATGGGATGCAGCAACTAACAAAAGTAGAGGCATCATATCACTAAAGCACGCGGCGGTTCTGGCCGGGCTAGGCAAGATCGGTAAGAACACGCTGCTGATCAATGATAGGTATGGCAATATGATATGGCTGAGTGCCGTATTAGTATCAGCAAAACTGGAACCAGATCCCATGGCTGAGTATGAAAGTTGTATTCCAAATTGCCGGATATGCTTGGAATCATGTCCCGTCCAGGCACTTGATGGTATATCAATGGATCAAAGAAAATGCTGGGATTATGCATTTGGCACGCACAATGGAGGGGAATGGCGCATCAAGTGCTTTACGTGTCGCCAGGTATGTCCCAATCGTTTTGGCATTGGTAACCGCAGTAAGTAAGTTAGGCACAGGAAGGCGTACTGCAAAGCTGGACAGCAGATGAACTTCTCACTTAGATGACACACTAAATCATTCAAAGTCTCTCAGAAAGGAGGGTGTAATGGGTCGGGCAAAACTTAAACGATTTTTTGGCGGGTTGGGGATCGTCCTGCTCATTCTGAGCCTGGGATACTCGGTCATCCGTCTCTTTCACCTACGTTGGGGCGCGACCGCCGAAGAGGTATCCCGCCCGATGCCGGGTGATCTGAATGGAACACGCTGGACGCGCGCCATCACTATACAGGCTACCCCCGAACAAATCTGGCCCTGGTTGCTCCAATGGGGCCAAGGACGCGGCGGATGGTATAGCTACGACTGGTTGGAAAACTTGCTTGGATTTGATATTCACACCGCGGACCGAATCCTGCCCGAATACCAGAACACGGCGGTCGGGGATCCGATTTGTATGGCGGCTAATGTCTGCACCAGCTTTGTAAGTGTGATCGAACCTAATCAATGGTTCGGTTGGCAGGCAAGCGATGAAACGGGCAAACCGGTATGGAATTTCACCTTTGGACTTTTCCCGATGGATGATACCCGCACGCGCCTGGTCGTGCGAGAAAGTTTTGATAAGGATGCTATGCCGCGGGCCGTCACTTTCGCCATCGAAATACCAGATGTCGTGATGGAACAGAAAGCTTTGGATACAGTCAAACGCCGGGTCGAGGGCCGCCCGGCGTCAGTCCTCACCACACCGTGCGAAATTATCGTCTGGATCGCTGCGCTGGTTATGGGACTAATCGCCGGTGTGCTATTTATCAATCGCAAAGATTGGAAAAAACCTTTGGTGGCCGGAGTATCATCCGTCATTACGCTACTTGTGCTTACGTTCTTATTTCCCCCACTTTGGCTGCGCGGCGTGCTCGATCTCGGCGTCCTAGCCTCATTACTCTGGGCATATAGGTCTCCACCAGGCAGAAAATGAATCCATCAATCACTCCTTTTCATACGGTTCCCCATCCGCCGCCGGTGCGCGGGATTGGCCGACAACGCCCGCAAGGACGACCATCGTCACCAGATAAGGGGCCATCAGCAAGAATTGCGAGGGGATAGGCACGCTCATAATCGCCAGCTTAGTCTGAAGAGAATCGGCGAAGCCAAAGATAAGGGATGCACCCAATGCACCTACCGGATTCCATTTCCCAAAGATCATCGCAGCCAAGCCAATAAAGCCCTTGCCTGCCGTCATCAACTCATCAAAACGTGCCACGGAACTCAGCACCAGATATGCTCCCCCCAAGCCCGCCACCATCCCACCGAGGATGACATTGATATAGCGTATTTTGAAGACATCTACGCCTAATGTATCTGCCGCGCGCGGATGCTCACCCACGGCGCGGGTACGCAAACCCCAACGGGTAAAGTAAAGCATCACCTGCATCACGACCACCAACACCAACGTTAAATATACCGGTAATGTGTGGTTGAACAGGGCAGGCCCCAACAGGGGAATTTTAGAAAGCAAGGGGAGCGGCAACGAATGGAAAGTTGGCGGACTATTCAACGCGGAATTGGATTGCAGATAACGGGAACTGAAGTAACTGGTCAACCCCGTCGCCAGGATATTAATAGCCGTGCCCGCAATGATTTGATCTACCTTATAACGAATCGCCAATACTGCTAACAACGCCGCCATTAGTCCGCCACCGATCATCGCTCCCAATAACCCCATCCACATACTGTTGGTGATACTTCCAATCAACGCGGCGAGGAAACAGCCGGCCAGCATCATGCCCTCAATACCGATATTGACCACTCCACTCCGCTCGCACATCACGCCGCTCAATGCAGCCAACGTGATAGGAATTGAACGCAGCAATGTAGACTGCAACATCCCCGTGATATTCATAGACTTATCACGCGCGGCCCAGGCCAGGAACGCCACCACAAATAGACCGGCGACAATACCAAGCACAACATAGACCTGTTTGAAACCCCTGGTCAGTTGCCAGGCCCCGGCAAAAGCAGCTAACACGGCCAGCGAATATAGCGCGACACTCGTCGAAAACGTCCAATTCCCAACGGAAAGGGCTTCTCCTTTGGTTACATCAAAAGCAAATGTGGTCCGCTGTGAGGATGACGTCCCCGGCAGGAAAAACGCCAAGATTGCTACAGCAAAAACGATAAAGATAATTCCCAATACCCTGGCCCGCCGATCCGAAATCCCAGATTGCGCCGTTAGCCTACGCGCTTCTGTACCCCCTGCAGTTATCCTCTCACTTCTCACTTCCCCATTCTCGCGTCTCTCATCTCTCATCGCCATCTCATCCCCCTCCTACATCTGCCCCCAGCCACGAGTAAGTACCAACTCCTCGCCCTTCTTCAATTCGCGCAAACGGTAGAGCGTGCGAATGATCTCCGGTGCGGCAATAAAGATAATAATCACTCCCTGCAAGATAGAGGTAATATCAATGGGCACTTTAGCAATCCCCTGCATATTCTGCGCCCCGGCTCGTAATGCGCCGAAAAGCAATGAAGAAAGGACAACGCCCAAAGGGTGACTGTTGCCCAACAAAGCCAATGCAATTGCATCAAACCCATAGCCAGAAGAAAAGGCATTGGGCATAAAGTGCAACACCCCCAAGATGTCGGTAGCAGCAGATAATCCGGCCAACGCACCGCTAATCGCCATCGTGATCACAATCGTACGCGGCACATTCATCCCCGCGTAACGCGCTGCGCGGGGATTCTGCCCCACAGTACGGATCTCGTAGCCCAATGTAGTTTTAAAGAGCAACCACCACACAAACCACGCCACACCCAGAGCGAGAAAGAAACCAACATTCAGACGGATCGTGCTATTGTTGGGGAAAAATTGGGGCAAGAACGCCGACGGGGCAATTTCAGGACTCACGGGACGACCATCCCCCCGGCTCATCGGACCGCCAGCATCGAGCATAAATTCCGCGAAACGGAAAGCAATATAATTCATCATAATGGTATTGATAACCTCGTGCGCCCCGGTCTTTCCCTTAAGGTAGCCTGGGATTGCCCCCCAAAGCGCGCCCCCCACCATCCCGGCAATCACCGCCAGGGGTAAGTGAATAATCCACGGCAACCCACTCAAACTGTACCCAACAAAAACCGTAGTCAATCCGGCGATAAAATACTGCCCTTCCGCGCCGATGTTAAACAACCCTCCCCGAAACCCCACCGCAACTGCCAGTCCAGCAAAAATGTAAGGGGTGGCGACGCGCAAGGTCTCGGTAATGGGGTAAATAGCGCGGATAATCTTGGTCATATTGCCGCTGGCAAGCGCAGTCACAATCTGCACCGGGTTGCCAAACGCTCCAACGAAAAACGAGCCATAGGCCTGTCCGATAACGGCGAACATACGTACAACACCGGCCGCAAACCCCTCATCAAATGCAGCATAGACTGAGGCATCCGTGAAGACAATCACCAATCCTCCGATGATCAAAGCCGTTAAAATTGCGAGCAGGGGTACACCGGCTCCCTGGAACCATTTAGGAATCTTAAGTCCACTTTTTGAATGTTCCTCGGAATGAGATGTTTCTTTTGAGTCTGTCATACGACCTCCTTAATAAACACAACAATGTATTGAGACAAGGAACAAATAACTTCTATAAATAACGTTCCTAAAGTTCATCTCTCATAACTCTGCCTTCATTGCCTTATGATGGCATCGCACTTGCAGCAGCACTCACACCCGCCATCATCAGACCCAGTTCCTCTTTTGTTGTCTGTTCTGCCGGGAGAATGCCCATAATACGCCCATCAAACATCACCATAATCCGGTCGGCCAGGGACATCACCTCATCCAACTCTGCAGATACTATAAAAACCGCGGCCCCCGCATCCCGCTTCTTGACCAATTGCGAGTGAATATATTCAATCGATCCTACATCTAAACCGCGCGTCGGTTGCGAGGCGATGGTTAACTTAACCGGGCGACTTAATTCGCGTGCCACGATTACTTTTTGCTGGTTACCCCCGGAAAGACTCCCCGCAGAAGTAAAAATGCTAGGAGTACGCACATCATATTCCGCGACCAAATGCTCGGCATGGCTGACAATCATCTCTTCCTGCATGATGCCACGTTGCGCGGTTGGCTCCAGATAGTAAGTATTGAGAATCATATTATCGGCAATTGGATATCCAAGCACCAACCCATCGCGTTGACGATCTTCGGGGATATGTGCCGTCCCCGCTTCAGTAATAACACGCGGAGAAGCATGTGTCACATCCTGCCCCGCAATGCGAATTGTTCCCTCAATCGTGGGACGCAGTCCCGTTAAAGCCTCGACCAATTCGGTCTGTCCATTTCCCTGGACACCGGCCACTCCCACAATTTCACCCGCGTGGACCTGGAAAGAAATACCCTCCACCGCCATTGTCCCCTGATCGCCCATGACATAGAGGTCTTGCACATCCAAAATAGTCTCCGCCGGCTGCGCGGGGCCTTTTGGAACGGTAAGGATCACCTCTCGCCCCACCATCATAGAGGCCAGTACGCGCTCACCGCTTTCTTTTGGCGTCGTTGTTCCTACTACCCGCCCCCCTCGCAACACCACAATAGCGTCGGAGATCTCCAAAACCTCTTTAAGCTTGTGGGAGATGAAAATGATCGACTTGCCCTGTGAAACCAAAGAACGGATGACTTCAAAAAGCCCCTCTACTTCCTGTGGCGTAAGCACGGCCGTCGGTTCATCTAAAATGAGGATATCGGCGTTGCGATAAAGTAACTTGATAATCTCCACCCGCTGTTGAATTCCGACCGGCAAATCCTCAACCACAGCGTGAGGAGGAACGGACAAACCATACCGGTCTGAGATCTCCTGAAGACGGCGGGCAGCCGTATCACGGTCCAGGAACAGACCATTTTTGATAGACTCCATACCCAACATCACATTCTCAGTCACGGTCAACACCGGCACCAACATAAAGTGCTGGTGTACCATGCCTATTCCCAGAGCTATCGCGTCATTAGGGCCTGTAATGTCAACCTTGCGACCTCGGATAACGATCTCGCCCTCATCGGGTGTATAGAGACCATAGAGGACATTCATCAACGTACTTTTTCCGGCCCCATTCTCTCCCAACAGCGTCAGGACCGTGCCTTCTTCTAGTTGTAAATCAATATGATCGTTAGCTAACACGCCCGGAAAACGTTTGGTAATACCTTTCAATTCCAGAACAGGGGGCATACGTCCTCCTTACACGAACTGTGAATGATGAATTGTAAATTAAGACAGATACGTAAAGCGCAAACAGTCCCCTACAATGTTACTCGGCGACATTTGCGTCAATCACGAAAGTCTTCTTAACCCCTAACCCTTAACTCGCAACTTGCCGCTTTACATTTCCCGTTTCACGATATAAAAACATAGGGAGTAAGAAGGTGCAGACCCCTTACTCCCTACCTACATCACAGATGAAGAAATCCAAATGACGAAAATGGCGGGTAAATAAGAAGATTCTCATTCTTCCCGCCATTGAATTGGGTTAGTTAGAGGCCACTGAGGTAAGCACTCCAACCGGTATCCACCTCACCTTTGATTATAGCTTGCTTGACCGCATCTAGATCGCTGTCAGAGATCGCACCACTGTTCACTTTGGCAATACCAACCCCGCCATTTTCCAACGTGCCAATGTAGAGTTCACCACCGAAGCCGCCAAAATCTTTAGCAGAAGCCATCTTGATAGTATCGAAGATCGCAGTATCCATGTTCTTGAGCACACTTGTAAGTACAATATCTTTGTACTCCGGAGCGCTGACGGTCCAGTCGGTATCTACACCAATGACCCAGGCATCCCCATGCTCTTTGATCGCTTGTGCAGTTCCCAGACCCACAGGCCCGGCCACCGGCATAATAATATCCGCGCCCTCAGCCAGGAATTCCTCACCTACACGACGACCATCATCGGTAGATTCAAAGTTGCCCACAAACACGCCGTTGTTATCGGCCGTACTCCAACCCAGGACCTCAACACTGGTCCCATTTTTATCGTTGTAGTACTTGACACCATGCTCATAGCCGACCATAAAAGCTGCGACGGAAGGAATGTTGATACCACCGAAGGTCGCCACTTTGCCTGTCTTGGTAGAGGCTGCTGCCGCGTAACCGGCCAGGAATCCGGCTTGATCAATGGAGAACGTCAATCCACGCACATTTTCAATCGGCGGATCATAAGAAGAGTCAACAATCGCAAAGTCCACATCAGGATTTTCCTGTGCAAACTTGGCCGTATCATCAGCCAGCAAATAGCCGACCGTGATGATCAAATTCGTGTCTTGGTTAATAAACTGGGTAATATTGGTCGCATAATCGGTTTGTTGCTGAGATTCGAGGTAAGACCCTTCGATCTTCAATTCTGAAATAGCGCGCTCAACACCCTGCCATGAGGTAGCATTGAAAGATTTGTCATCAATACCCCCCATGTCGGTCACCATACCGACCTTAAACCCACTAGCACCACCGCCGCCACATGCAGACAACGCCATTACCATCACCATCAACACAATGAAAAGCTGCTTACGCATAAGATATACTCCTCCTAAATATGAAAAAAGTTAATTGGACTTAGGGACATACCTGTCACATACGGGAGACCAAAAAGTATGGTTAGAATGTTCACCTCCTCTCGGGCCTAATCTTAGATTTGAGGTTACCTTACAACACGAAACGCCCTACTCATCATACATCATATTTTTAAATGTGCAATCGTTAGAGAATCTTTAGAGCTATCGCGCTTGATTTGATATAAGCCAGACCACAAAAGTCTTACAGGGCATCCGCAAGAATATTGTCCTCTGCTACGATAATTTCTGGCTCTTGAAAAAACTCCAATTCCTCTGGGCCAACCTTGACCCAAATTTTATGACCCGGCTGTACATCTCCCCGCAGGATACGGATACTCAACGGACTTTCTACATAACGTTGAATGGCCCTACGCAACGGGCGAGCACCAAACTGCGTATCATACCCCTGTTCAGCTAACCAACGTTTGGCTTCCGGCGTCAGGGCCACTGCCAAACCATACTCCGCCAAGCGTTCCTGAACCTCCTGCATCTGCAAATCAACGATTAGCTCAACATCTTCCAGTGTCAAATTTTTAAAGATGATAATCTCATCCACGCGATTGATAAACTCCGGGCGGAAGGTTTCCTTTAAGGCCGATAAAGCACGCCGGCGATTCTCATCCTCACGAGCATCTCCCCCTCGTGTGAACCCCAACGCTCCGCCACGACGCGCGTATTCTGTGCCCACATTAGAAGTCATAATCACAACCGTGTTGCGAAAGTCAACAATGTGTCCTTGCCCATCCGTTAAACGACCTTCATCCAAAATCTGCAACAACGCATTCCAGACATCTTGATGGGCCTTCTCAATTTCATCAAATAGCACTACCTGATAGGGACGACGGCGCACGGCCTCGGTCAACTGCCCCCCTTGATCATAACCGACATAACCCGGCGGCGCGCCAAAGAGGCGGGATACGGTGTGGGATTCCCGGTATTCACTCATATCAATACGCAAGAGGGCATCTTCATCATCAAAAATAAAGGCCGCCAGGGCCTTCGCGGTTTCCGTCTTCCCCACCCCTGACGCTCCCAAAAAGAGAAAGGAACCAATAGGCCGGCGGGGGTCCTTCAGGCCTGCGCGCGCGCGGCGAATCGCATCGGCTATCGCGTGAATCGCCTCATCCTGCCCCACAATCGAGGTTTGGAGCGCTTCCTCCATCCGCAATAACTTCTCGGCCTCCGTTTCCAACACTTGAGCGACCGGAATACCGGTCCAGGAAGCGACCACAATCGCAATATCTTCAGCCTCTACGATGTCATCCAATTGATGACGGCCGAGCCACTCCTCACGGCGTTTTGTAAAGACCTGTTCCAACCGAATTTTCTGGGTTTTCAGTTCCGCCGCGCGTTCATAATCTCGCATTGTACCCGCGGACTCTTCCTCTGCTGTCACCCGATTGATCTCCGTCTCCATCCGTTTGAGTTCGGGCGGCAATGTGTAAAGAGCCACACGGAGCTTGGCGGCGGCCTCGTCCATTAAGTCAATGGCCTTATCCGGCAGATGGCGGTCGGGCACATAACGATGAGATAACCGCGCGGCAGACACCAGGGCATTATCCGAAATAGAGACCTTATGATGGGCCTCATACCGGTCGCGGAGTCCCCGCAGCATCTCAATAGTATCCTCAACAGTGGGTTCCTCGACAAATACCGGAGCAAACCGGCGTTCTAAGGCCCCATCCTTCTCAATATACTGGCGATATTCGTCCAATGTCGTCGCACCAATACATTGTAGTTCCCCACGTGCCAAAGCCGGCTTGATCATATTGGAAGCATCCAAAGCTCCTGCCGCATTGCCCGCCCCGACCACCGTGTGTAACTCATCAATGAAGAGCATCACCTCACCCTCAGCCCGCTGAGTTTCCTCCAAAATCATCTTAAGTCGCTCTTCAAATTCTCCCCGAAACCGGGTTCCTGCGACCAAAGCCCCCATATCCAATTGCAACAATCGCTTGCCCTTAAGAATCTCGGGAACATCATCGCCGGCGACTTTCTGCGCCAGCCCTTCAACGATAGCTGTTTTGCCTACCCCCGGCTCTCCTATCAATACAGGATTATTTTTGGTACGCCGCACCAGGATTTGAATGACTCGCTTGATTTCAGCATCGCGTCCGATGACGGGGTCCAGCTTTTGCTCACGCGCCATCTGCGTCAAATCACGACTGAAACGTTGCAATACACGATACTTATTTTCAGATTGGCGCGAGGTTACCCGTTGTCCCCCCCGCATCTTTTGCACCACTTCCAACACGCGGTCGTAGGTAATATTATTGTCGGCCAGCAAGCGTGCCACCTGGGTATTGCGTTCATACATCATTGCTAACAACAGGTGTTCTGTCGAAATATATTCATCCTTCAGCTTCGTGGCTTCTTCTTGACTGATGTCCAACACACGTTTCACTCGTGGTGTAATGAAAACCTGTTGTCCCCCATAAGCGCCATAAATGCCGGGACGGGAACTGGCACGCAGCAATTTATCGAGTTCTGTCTCCATCTGTGCCGTATCCACGCCCAACTCTGTTAATATGGATCCTACGCCCCCTTCTGTTTGTTGCAACAACGCTAACAGCAAATGTTCCACATCTACCTGACTATGACCATAACGGGTCATCAATTCAATCGCGCGTTGTGCTGCCTCTTGGGCGCGTTCTGTAAACCGGTCAAACCGCATCATAGTATGTACCTCTTATTCAATCCACTGCCCATGTTTCCATGTATGTTCATTCGCCACGTGAGCGAGCGCGTTACGAGCTGCATCCTGCTCGGCAGCCCGTTTGCTAGGGCCCTCACCTTCACCCGCGATATGAATATCCAGCATCACTTGGGCCATAAAAACCTTCTCATGATCTGGTCCGGATTCGCCCACAATGTGATACGCCGGCGTAATGCCAAATTCTGCCTGTGCCCACTCCTGGAAACGAGATTTGGCATCCAGATATGTCTCTTTTTCCAGAATAGCCGCTGCCTCTTGCGCAAACCACGGGGCAAACCGCGCCCAAACGGTCTCCAAGCCACCGTCCAGATATAGCGCGCCAGCCGTTGCTTCCAATGCATCGCACAAATTGGCGTGGCGTTGCCGCCCCCCACTGTCCTCCTCACCACGTCCGAGACGCAGTGCCGCATCCAATCCTAAATCCAGGGACAATTGGGCCAACGACTGCGTGCGCACCAACGTTGATCGCAAGCGCGTCAACGGCCCCTCGGAGAAATCAGGATATTCCCGGTAAAGCCAGGCCGCCACCAGAAAATCCAAAACTGCATCGCCCAAGAACTCCAAACGCTGGTTATGATGTTCCTCCCCACCTTCTTCTGGATGTTCATGGGCATAGGAAGGATGCGTCAACGCAAGTCGCAATAAGCCTGGTTTTTGAAATGTATAGTTAAGACGCAAACACACAACAGCAAGAGGGTCGTTGTTTTCTGTCATGCACTCCCTTGAAAATCGCAAATTGATAAATCGCAAATTGGCAAATTGTGAAAAACCTTGAAAACTTGGTTTCGTCTTAGATTTCATCCGACTGCTGGTGAACACACCGCGTTAATGGGTAATTCCCTTGAAAACAGACCGCTAAAGCGGTAGGTAAAAGAGGGTATGGTTGCGGGCGGAGTACCGCCTGCAACCATACCACTTTATATCTTGGCCTTTAGGCCATAAATTTTCATCGAACTGCCGGTGAACGGTTAAAGAGAAATTCTCCGAAAAATAACGGCAGATAACCGGGCAGGCTGGAAAGCCTGTGCCACATTTTCATCCAACTGCCGGTAAATCCTGTTAACGGAAACGCTCAAAACATGCATAGTCTTTATATCACAGGAGAATTATAGCACAATCCCGGCGACATACACACATTGAGATCGCAGAGCTATCGCTCTCGATTTGAGCATAAGCCAGACTACAAAAGTCTCACGAGGTATCTGGTTTACCAAGTACCTGCACTGGATAAAAAATAAGTTAGCCACCGTACACTTTTTCACAGCAGGATATTTAGCCGCAATTAATTTAGATCGCACGACTAAAATCGCTTTTAAGTAGGTATTTTTTGAGAAGAGAGTATAGGACAAATGTAAAAATCCGGCGCGAGTATTTTGTTCGCGCCGGATTGTAATTGTTCAAGTGACACACTTTTACACTTAAAATGACGAAATCGATTCCATATTACGTATCTGCCAACCCATACACAATATATCCTGACCCTCAATCTTTTAACGGCGCGCCACCCAACGCCGCCACAATCTCATCTGCAATCGCCGCTGTCTCCTCAAGTCCTCTAACTCCGGCATGATACTCGGTTAACGCGGTTAAAGTATCCCGGTAAAAGATTAAACTTACCAGGGCTTCTTCATTTAACAAGGGCACAGTTTGCGCCAGGTCCTGCATCGACTCCTCGGCGACTGCTTCAAACAACAGCGCAATCTCCTGGAAAAGATCAGGGGGTACGTCTCGTCCCGCATCCAATAGCGCGCGGGCTTCATATATTCGCCGCTGTAAGAGGGCTAACTGTACCTCAGTACGTTGGCTTGTAGGCGTCAATCTCAGCCACACAACCTCAGCGCCGCGTTCGATAGCATACAACGGTTCACCGGGAATGCTCGCCCCGGCGGCAAATACAACGCCGACATAACCACTGAGAAAGGCCACCACTAACATCGCAGCCACACCAGGATAGAAAACCCAACGCCAACTTCTCTGTACGGGACGCGCCAATTGCCCGGCCCGTTCCAGTGCTGTATGCCATATACGCTGACGCGCTTGGGGGAGCAGCGCACCATCAGAGGCAAAGGCCTGGGTTAGCACAGATTCCACCTCTGGAAAGTATGATGTAGATGAATGTTTATATTTCATGTTTCCCCATCTCCCTCACCGGCCATAGCCCGGCTTTCTAAAACATCTCGCAATTTTTTTAACGCGCGGTGCATCCGGCTTTTCACCGCATTAGCATTACTACGAATCACCTTTGCAATCTCCTGGTGATCCAAACCACCCACAAAACGCAACAACACGACCTCAAGCTCCGCCTGTGTTAAATAGATCATAGCCTGTTGCAATGACTCATATTCAAAGTATTTCTCAGGTAACGTCTGTATTTGATTGGCGCCGACAAAGCCCTTCCAGGCCTCATCGCCGCGCTCGCGTCGTTTTACTTGCCGCCAATAATCTGCCAGCCGCGCCCGCGCGATACGAAACAACCATGCTCGGAAGGGCACGCCACGCTCTTTATAACGCCGGATTGCACTTATCATGTCGGCAAAGACCTCAGCAGTCAAATCCTCAGCGACCATCTGATCGCCAACACGATAAAACAAAAATTTATAAATAGCATCCACGTGTTGCGTATATAATTCAGAAAGTGCAGCTTGATCACCCTGTACAGCGCGGTGAATCCGTTCCCTTTCATCTTCTGGTTGAGGGTGCATATACCTCCACAAGATTAAAATCCGCCGTGTATATCATCTCCCTCATATTATATATCGTCATTCATCTCCGTCTAGGTACGGGGAATTTGGTGCGTGATACGTAATGCACCAAATGAATGGAGTATATTTCTAGTTGGAGAATGTACTTGCATCAAATGTCAAATATAAGTGCATTTTGACGTTTGATGTACCGACTTATATAAATAACCCAAGTTGCTACCCAGAGATTGGGCCAGTCTCCAATGCCAACCCAGGGTCTATAATTTGAGCTACCGTAGCCTAAATCATACTCAAATATGCAACAGACTGGCCCAATCTAGGTAAGGTGGCAACTTGGGTTATAAATATCTCTTTCACATAAAGTAGAGTATAATAGGCACTAAAATGAATACATTTATTTTAACCGATATTCCATTCACGTTAGACACAGAACAGTTAATTCACCAGTTGCGGTTGAAGGTCGGTAGTTCTCACATCGCTGAGGTGCAGTCGCTTGCACGTGATGCTGAAGTCATAGCTCATCCCAAAGCTATGTATAAGATCGCGTACATTGAGAACAAAGGGGAAAACGATGTCCACATTGAAGGGATACAGTTTACAAGCCGGGTGTTACGGGTAAACCTGGACCAGGCCCATCGTGTATTTCCCTATGTAGCAACTTGCGGGACGGAGTTGAATGCCTGGGCTGCCGGTTTCACCGATATGCTCCAACAGTATTGGGCCGATGCGATTAAACAAATGGCCCTGCGCGCAGCAACCACTTTTTTATTTCACCGGCTCAAAACAAGCTACCAACTTGCCTCCCACGCGACTATGAATCCCGGTTCGCTTGCAGATTGGCCGTTAGCACAACAACATCCATTATTTACTTTACTTGGTGATCCCCAAACTGCGATCAGTGTCGAACTCACCACAAGTTATCTGATGATTCCCAATAAATCTGTATCGGGTATCTTGTTCACTACCGAGACCCGCTACGAGAATTGCCAACTTTGCCCCAGGGAGAAATGCCCAGGCAGGCGCACGCCTTATAACGCTCAGTTATATTCAGAAAAATATGCTCAAAAATAAGATTTCTGCAATCTCTATACAGATTACTTGTTGCTATCTTGACTTCCGGGAAGATATTCAAAACTTTTCCCAAAAAAAGCCCCTGAGATTGTGAACTTAATATTTGAGTGAACAGTATATATTATGGCAGGCGAGTATATTTGAGAGTTTGCCGCGCATGTTTTTTCGTTTAATGCAAGAAAAAAGATTAGGCTCTATGGATTTTTTACAATAGCCTGATTTGCAATTTACGGGATCAGTGGGTATAATGGCCCGGTTTATGTCTTTTTCATAGGAATTATATGACAAACATCACATCTATACCGACTATCCTCAAGGAGGAATTATACATACATGGCTGAAAACATAGCACAGGCCACCTCTAAGCATTTGCTTGAGGTCAAGAACCTCACCACCCGGTTCGATACAGAAGATGGTGCGGTCCATGCAGTCAATGGGATTTCGTATACCCTTGATGAAGGGGAAACCCTGGGTGTTGTAGGCGAAAGCGGATGTGGCAAAAGTGTTCACGCGCTTTCTATTATGCGCCTTATCCCTATCCCCCCCGGAAGAATTGAAGATGGAGAGGTCATTTTTAAAGGAGAGGACCTGCTTAAACTCCATGAAGATGAAATGCGCCGCGTCCGTGGTGCAGAGATTGCTATGATCTTCCAAGATCCGATGACATCACTTAATCCGGTTTTGACGGTAGGATTCCAGATTATGGAGGCTCTCCAATTGCATCAGGGGATGGATAAAAAGCAGGCGCGAGACCGAACCGTCGAGTTATTGGATATGGTGGGAATCCCCGAGGCCGCGATGCGCGTTGATGATTATCCACACCAATTCTCCGGGGGGATGCGCCAACGCGCGATGATTGCGATGGGGTTATCTTGTAATCCCAGCATCCTGATCGCTGATGAACCCACTACCGCGTTGGATGTCACGATCCAGGCGCAGATCGTCGACTTAGTGAAACGCTTACAACACAAGCTAGGTATGACCGTCATCTGGATCACCCATGACCTGGGCGTGATCGCGGGGATGGCAGAGCGTGTGAATGTGATGTATGCAGGCAGTATTATTGAAACCGGTCCCGTCAAGAGCATTTACGGTAATCCACACCATCCCTATACAGTAGGATTGTTGGGTTCGTTGCCAAGACCTAACTCACCTATGGGGGCACGGCTCTTTTCTATTCCGGGTGAGCCACCGGACCTCATAGGGTTGCCCCAAGGATGTCCCTTTATCCCACGATGTAATTATAAAGTTGAGCACTGTCATTACGAAACCCCGCAACTTGAGGAGGTTGGACCCAATCATTGGGCAGCGTGCTGGGAAAATGATAAGGTGAGGAAGGTATAATTATGGCTGAAACAACAACGCAAACCACGAAAGAAATTATTCTCAAAGTTGAGGGTCTAAAAAAGTATTTTCCTATCCGACGTGGTCTATTTCAAAGCCATGTGGGAGATGTCAAGGCTGTAGATGGTGTGAGTTTTGATGTCTATAAAGGGGAGACCCTAGGACTGGTGGGAGAAAGCGGTTGTGGGAAGACCACTACGGGACGCACAATTATTCGTATCTATGAACCGACTGAAGGCCATGTGTTATTTGAAGGGCAGGATCTGGCCAACCTTAAGGGTTCAGAAATGCGCGAGATGCGGCGCAGCCTCCAGATGATTTTCCAGGACCCCTATGCCTCGCTCAATCCTCGGATGAGTGTATTAAGTATCGTGGGAGAACCACTCGAGGTTTTTCACGTTGCCACTAAAGAGGAGCGACGGAAACGAGTGGCCGAGTTACTCGAATTGGTGGGCCTAAATCCAGATTTTATGTCCCGTTACCCCCATGAGTTCTCCGGGGGACAGCGGCAGCGAATTGGGCTGGCCCGCGCACTCGCGCTCAATCCCGCGCTGATTATCTGTGACGAACCCATCTCGGCTCTGGATGTTTCTATCCAAGCCCAGGTCGTCAATCTCCTGGAGGAACTCCAGACAAAGTTGGGACTGACCTATGTTTTCATCGCCCATGATCTGAGTATGGTACGTCACATCAGCAATCGTATCGCCGTGATGTATTTGGGTAAAATTGTAGAATTGACCGACCGCGATACATTGTATGCTAACCCACTCCACCCCTACACCCAAGCGCTGCTATCGGCAGTACCGGTTCCAGATCCCTTGATCGAGGAAACCCGCAAGCGAATTTTACTAGAAGGCGATCTACCCAGCCCCGCCCATCCACCTAAGGGCTGTAACTTCAACACTCGTTGTCCAAAAGTGATAGATACCTGTTATGAAGTAGAGCCACCTTTTGTTGAAGTAGGAGCAGGCCATTATTGTGCCTGTCATTTAGTGCCGGCGAAAGGATAATTTTAAATAAACCCTACCTGAAAAAAACAGGTTTTTAACCATGAACTTACTAAATAAAGGATTTTGCAAGTTAAATGTACTACATTATAGTATGTTAATGTATAAAAACCTGATTTTTGTAGTTTTTTATTAAGGAGGTGATGCGTATCGAAAAACAAAATGAAAGAGGTAACATATCACAGTAGTCGTTAGTCCGTTAGTAAAATCCTATATTCCTTAAGGAGGAGAAAAATGTCCAAGAAAACTCTATGGAGTTTAGTTGGTTTGCTGGTTATCGCCAGCATGGTGTTGGGCGCCTGCGCGACCCCGACTCCCGAAGTTATCGTCGAGACCGTCGTCGTAACCAAGGAAGTCGAAAAAATCGTTGAGGGCGAGAAAGTCGTTGAAACTGTTGTTGAGGTACAAGAAGTCGTTGTCACCGCGACACCTGAGCCAGAGAAAGTAGTAGAATTCGCGGCTTCCGAACCTGATACCCTGGTTGTGGCTGCCATCAGCGAGGGTATTGATACGTTGGATCCGGCTTGGAACTATGAGAGTGATGGCGATGATGTTATTCTCAACATCTACGATCAGTTGGTCACTTATGCAGGCACAAAGGCAACCGAATTTGCGCCGGCCCTGGCCGAGAGTTGGGAAATATCTGAGGATGGGAAAACCTATGTCTTCAAGGTTCGCGAGGGTGTCAAGTTTCACAATGGCGCTGATCTGACGGCAGAGGACGCAGCCTATAGTCTCCAGCGTGGTTTGCTACAGGGTGGGACCTGGTCCCCGCAGTGGCTCTTCACCGAACCCTTCTTCGGTATTGGTGTCGCCGATATTGCCGAGTTGGTAGATGAAACTGGTACTCTGGATGATGATCCCGCTGGGTTACAAGCTGCCGATCCCGATAAGTTGATGGCTGCCTGCGAAGCCGTGATGAATGCCATTCAGGCTGATGAAGCTGCCGGTACCGTGACCTTCAACCTCGCACTGCCGTGGGGGCCATTCCTGGCAACCCTCGCTCAGAGCTGGGGCTCCATTTTGGATAAGGATTGGGCCATCGAAAACGGTACCTGGGATGGCGACTGTGCCACCTGGCAAAATTACTACGGCATCACATCTGAAAGCTCGCCCATCCGCGACAAGACCAATGGCACCGGCCCGTACATGCTGGAAAGCTGGACTCCCGGTGAGGAAAAGGTTCTGGCAAAGAATCCCAACTGGTGGCGCGCGGAACCAACCTTCGAAGGTGGTCCAACGGGCCCGACTATTGAGCATGTTGTGCTCAAGGGTGTCACTGAATGGGGCACACGCTTTGCGATGCTCCAGGCTGGTGATGCTGACAATGCAGGCGTGCCAGGTGAGAACTTCTCACAGGTTGACCCGATGGTCGGCGAGTGGTGTGAATACAATGCGGACGCAGATAGCTTCGATTGTGAGGCTACTGATAATCCCAATGGACCGCTACGCCTATATCGCGGTTATCCGAGCACGTCACGTACTGATGCATTGTTTGTCTTTAACATTAATACCGATGGGGGCAACCCTTACATCGGCAGTGGGGAACTGGATGGTAATGGAATTCCCGCAGACTTCTTTAGCGATATTCACGTCCGCAAGGCATTCAACTACTGCTTCGACTGGGAAGCCTACATCCAGGACGCGCTATCTGGCGAGGCCGTGCAGGTCTCCGGTTTCTCAATCCCGGGGATGTTGGGGTACGATCAGAACGGCCCAATGTATCACTTTGATCTTGATAAGTGTGCAGAAGAATTACAGTTAGCCTGGGATGGTCAGGTTTGGGAGAAGGGCTTCCGTATGCAGATTGGATACAACACCGGCAACGTCACCCGCCAGACTATTGCTCAGATTCTACAAAATAACCTGGCTTCCATCGACGAGAAATTCCAGATTGAAATCATTGGTCTGCCGTGGCCGAGCTTCCTAGCTGCCTACCGGGCCAGCCGGTTGCCAATGGCGGTCTCTGGTTGGGCTGAGGATTTGCACGATCCGCACAACTGGGCGCAACCCTTCTTAATTGGCACGTATGCCTCACGGCAGGCGTTGCCAGAAGAGATGATCGCGGAGTTCTCTAACCTGGTAGATGCAGCCGTAGCTGCGACCAGCGATGAAGAGCGCGCTGCACTGTATCAGCAACTCACCCAGATGGATTACGACAATGCTATTGCTATTCGTCTAGCGGTGGGCACAGGCCGTCGCTACGAGCAGCGGTGGTTGGGGGGATATTACTACAACCCCATTCAAAGTGCGACTGCACGCTACTACACCTGGACCAAGGAGTAAGCGAGTTTGTTGCCAAGGACAGAAGAGAGCGCATGCTCTCTTCTGTTTCCTTCTCGCGCAGTACTGTGGCCGATCAAATTGGCCACAGTCTTGCGGACAGATTGTTATGCGTGCTACGTAATGGGTAAGCTATTATTGGCAATAGGTTACTTATTCCGTATCACACATCACGGAGGTTAAAGCGATGGTCAATTATATTATTCGACGCTTAATTATGGTACCCTTTTTACTTTTTGGCGTCACTGTATTAATTTTTTTGATGCTGCAGTTTCTATCACCGGTAGAACGTTCAGCCCTGTACGTGCGTGAGATTCCCAAGAACGACGCCGTGTTGGAAGGAATTATCAAACGTTATGGATTGGATCAACCTCTTTACATACAATATTGGAAATGGTTGACCGGCACCACTGATCCGCGCACGGGGGAACGTGTGGGAGGAATTTTGCGCGGCGATCTGGGATATTCCCGCACAGCTTCACAACCGGTCTCCGATATGTTAGCGCGACGTTTCCCCGCGACTTTGGAGATGGCACTCTTAGCAGTAATTCCGGTGGTTGCCGGCGGTATTTTCTTGGGCGTGGTCGGAGCCGTTAATCACAATAAGTTCCTGGATCACGCTGTGCGAATTTTCGGGATTGTGGGCTGGTCCTTCCCCGACTTTGTGTTTGGGCTGCTGCTGCTGATGGCTTTCTACGTCGGAACAGGTTGGTTCCCGCCTGGACGCCTCTCAGACTGGGCTAACCGTGTAGTGATGTCGCCGGAATTCCACTCGTATACCAGCATGGTGACCATTGATTCCCTACTGAACTTGCGGCTGGATATTTTCTGGGATGCAGTGCGACACCTGATCTTGCCGGTGATTTCGTTAGCCTATCTCTGGTGGGCGTTAACCCTGCGGGTAACGCGTTCTTCGATGTTAGAGACGTTACGCCAGGACTACATTACTACGGCCCGAGCCAAGGGGTTAAGTGAACGCGTGGTTACCAATCAACATGCATTGCCCAATGCACTGTTACCGGTAGTAACGTTGGCCGGTGGTACAGTAGTCGGGCTGCTAGGCGGTGTCACGATCATTGAGACAGTGTTTAATTACCCCGGCATTGGTATGGCGGCGGCTGATGCCGCCAGCAATCTGGACGTCGTCACTGTGTTAGCTTTTGTGTTATTTAATGGAGCTATTCTGGTGGTGGCAAACGTTATCGTGGATATTCTATATGCCTACATTGACCCGCGGGTGCGGTTAGATTGAGCTTAAGGAAGGAAAATATGACAACACAGGATTTGACATTGCCACAGATACAACATCGCACGCCGGGTTGGTTTGAACGCTGGGTAGGGCACGACACTTATCGCACGTTAAAAGGATTAGTGACAAACCCTATTTCGGTGATTGGGCTAGTATTATTAGCTTTCTTCATCTTTGTCGCTATCGCTGCACCGATTCTAGCACCTTACGCACCGGGATCAAGTAGTTCACGGATTCCGCGCGATGGATATGGAGCCGTTCCCAAACCGCCGGGTGCCGAGTGGAGGACACTCCAGCCGCCACTGCCGTTCTGGTGGAAAGCCGTCACCGGTAAAGATGAATGGGTACACTTAATGGGCACTGCCAGTGGACAGTGGGACATCTATTATGGTGTAGTTTGGGGGACGCGAACTGCCCTGTTAGCAGGGCTATTGATCACGACCTGTGGTTTGCTCCTGGGTGGTCTGATTGGCGCGGTCTCGGCTTTCTATGGGGGGTGGGTGGATATGATCCTGATGCGCATCACGGACCTGTTCCAGGCCTTCCCTTTCCTGCTAACAGCAATGACATTATCAGCAGTACTGACACCCAGATTGGGGAAGGGGTTATTTGCCCCTGGCATTGCTTTAATTATGTTCAGTTGGATGGGGTTCGCTCGTCTCCTGCGCAGTGATATCCTGTCCTTACGTGAGCGCGAATACGTCTTGGCGGCACGCGTTGTCGGTGTAAAAGACACGCGCATCATGTTCCGTCACATTTTGCCTAACGCTATTTTCCCCACGCTAGTATTGGCCTCAATGCGCATCGGGAGCTACGCAATCACGTTTGCGGGATTGAGTTTCCTGGGTATCGGCGCCGAAGTTGGCTATCCCGACTGGGGACAACTGCTTTCTTTCGCCCGCAACTGGATGACGCAGCTAGGTGAATATTGGTACATTGTTATGTTCCCCGGCGTGGCATTGGTGTTGTTCGTCCTCTCTTGGAACCTAGTGGGGGACGCGCTGCGCGATGTACTCGATCCGAGGCTTCAGGGGTCACGCTAAACATTGGCGGTACAGCGTAAAACATAAAACGTAAAATATTCCTCACATTTTACGTTTTATGTTTTACGAATCCCACTTTCTTTGCTTGCTGTGGATTTAACACAGTATTTAACCCATCTCCCAACAGGTTCCAGCCGATACTAAAAAAGACCAAGGCCAGTGTAGTAGGAACAAAAACCCACCAATAGACCAAAGGATTGCCACCTGGTCCTAAAATCCAATCGCGACCGGCCACCAGCAACATTCCCCATGGCAATCCCGATCCAATGCCAATAAACGTAAAAGCAGCTTCTAAGATAACCATCCCCCCCACATCACGTGCTAACAACACAATTGCAGGCGCAAGCGCATTGGGGAGTAAATGGCGCAAGATAATGCGCTGGGGACGCGCGCCCACAGTTATAGCAGCCATTGCGTATTCAGTTTGTTTTAATCTGATAATATTAGCATTGATTAAACGGGCATAAGGCATCCAAGAGAAAACTATCAAGGATACCATAACAGGATCCTGAATAACTGCATAGAGGATCGTTTGTATAATCGTAAGGGAAGCAGTATCAGAAGAAGCTGTGGGTAAAACTTGCCGGAAGAGATAAATACCCGCGATAGCCGGAAATGTGAGAAAAGCGTCAGTGATACGCATGATCACGCGATTCAATGCCCCTTCCCAATAACCACTCACGGCACCCAATAATACACCGAAGGTAGCTGAGCCAAACGCCGTAATCAGTCCAAAGCGCAATGCCGGACGAACCCCCCACACCAAAGAATAAAAAATATCCCATCCTCCCGGTGCAGTTCCCAACATAGCGGCAGAACTTGGAGGGCGGGGTTGGCGTAACGAGGTCACGCGAAACCCAGACAACCGGCGGAAGGGTGTAGGTGATTCAGGATCGTCTTGAGGGGCTAACCAGGGAGCTGCTATCGCCACTACGGCATAGACGCCGATAAGCAATAAAGCGATAATGTTTTGCCAGTTTGACAGAAAATGACGGTTTAGACTCATATCATACTGCTCCTTCACGGATACGTGGATCGACAAGCGCTTGTAATATATCCAAAATTAACATCACCGGCAAAACCAGCAACACACTGTAAACAGCAAATCCCATCGCCACCGCAGTATCAGGTACCCCACGCATAGAAGCAACAATCAGTTCCGACACTCCTGGAAACCCAAAGATCACTTCAACCACAAAAACTCCCATAATCAGGGAAGCCGTAGAAAGCGCAATACTGTTTAGTGCAGGCACCGTCGCGTTGCGCAATGCGTGCCGCCAGGTGATCGCCGGACGGCGTAGCCCGCGCCCCCTGGCAGCCATAATGTAATCCTTGTCAAATTCCTCAATCATCGCCGCGCGCGTCACCCGCCCCAATGTGGCCCAATGCAGCATACTCAATGTGACCGAGGGCAACACCAGATGGCGCAACGCACTCAAGCTGATATCTGGACGACCATTAAGTAGTCCATCAATTGTCAACAAACCGGTGAAAGTTTTGAATGTCGCCACATCCACAACAAACTGTTCGGCGATACTGATTCGACCGGGGGGGAACCAATTCAAGCCTGCGTAAAAAATTGCCAATAAGACCAGGGCAAGAACAAAGGACGGGATAGACGTCGCCAGAAAAGCCACGAGGCGAAACCCATGATCCACCCAACGATTTTGTCTTGAACCCGCCAATCCTCCTCCCAAAATGCCCAACGGGATCAATAACAATACAGAATACAACGTTAATTCGGCTGTAGCAGGAGTACGCACTAACAATGCCTCTAGCACATCAGTGCGAAAACCAGGACTCCACCCCCAATCTCCCAGCAGCAAGCCGCCCACCCAGCGAAAATATTGTATGAGGTACGGATCATCCAAGCCATGTTCCACAACAATTTGATTTAATAATACTTCCGGACGTAAATTAGGGTTATTAGAACTTCCTCTGGGCATATACAACTCGGCCCTGACTTCTGCCGGGGCCAACATAATAATACCGTATAACACTGCGGTAATAACAAATAAAGTGATAGGAATCGCTAACAGACGACGAATAAGGAACTTGAACAAAGGCAGCATAAAAATTCTCCTCTGAAAATAGCGAATAGCGAATTACGAATAACGAATTGCGGATTCAATTTTCATCCTACTGCTGGTGAACGCCAGCTGTTAATGATGAATTCCCTTGAAAACTTGGTTTCGTCTTAAATTTTCATCCGAATGCTGGTGAATCGACGGTTAATGAGTAATTCTAACGCGAGTTGCTACCTTGTGGTAGCGGAAGAGAAAAGGGTGTTTTGTTCGCACGCGGCAAGAGCCGCGTGCGAACAAAACATCTTTTCCCCTCTCTTTTTCGCCCCATAGGGGCGAAAAAGAGAAATTCACGTGATAGGTAGCAACTTAGGTTAATTCTATATAATTCAGGCCATTTGAAATCGCAAAATATACTTAAAAATAACCGGTGAAGCATGCTAGCTAAGTACTCATAATAAGTGTAGCCTAAATATGATCAAGAGGGAAAGGATATATGGACAGACTTAACCCTGGTCAGATGGTCAGTCTTGACTTTGCTCCCAATAAGCAGGAACCTCACAGACATCCACATACATCGGTGTCAGGCCATGAAAACGGCACACCATCTCAAATCCTGAGTCAAACTGCGCCGACAATAATATCCATTGCCCGCGCTGTGCTACGTAGCTCAGGACATAGTTATCACTAAACTCTCGTTGATGCGTATCTAACCACACTAACACAGCCTCCGATACATTTAACGCTCTCATACCATCCATAGACCATTGAGGAGTACCGGTTAATGCGGATTGAACAATAACGTCCATCCAATCCGCTAGTCGTTTAGAAAAATCATCGCAGAAAGACAGATGAGTACCTAGAACCACGCAACGCATCGCAAACGGCATAGCGGCATCCGTCTCAAAAACCACGTCAACCGAGGAAGTATACAATGTTTCCGTATCTGTATGGAAATCCACAAAGTGGATTTGATAAGGTTCTGTAAAGTTCGTCCCATAACGATCCGCCACCGTCTTATTCAAGCCCTGCGCCACAGCCGCCTCCACACCACCAGATAATGTAACCGCTACTTGTTCAGCAACTATCTGTTGAGGAATACGTATAGGACGCATTATCATCAGATTGATCACAGAAGCCGGCACGACAGCAACCATCGCCCCTATCCCTACCATAACCCATGAGGCTACACCTAGTCGCCGTTTGGGAGTAATAGAATCCCAGGCCCAATCCACAACCCGCAGTTCCACAAACCCTATCGCCATCCCAACAAACAAATTAGCTATCGTAATCAACCAGGTGCGCACATGATTAGTGTGCGTATAGGGCAAAATCACTACATTCGAAAAACGAGGATCTGCCCATCCTACCATAAAGTCGTAAATTTCATAAGGAATGTGCGCGGCAATCCAACTCAACACCCCCGTTGCAATCGTCCAGACAATAACCGTTAAGCTCGTCCAGGATAAAACCTGATTCAGCAGACGCCGTAATAAAGGCAGCGAAAAAGCGGGCGGCAAAATAATATTGCAAGGGGATAAGGCCCCCAAAATTCCTGCAACTGTCCCGATAAGCACCGCTAACAGTGTTCCTAGTGCTAATTGAGGCCAAATAAAATCCACTGTCCTGGATAATACCCATACTTCATATCCCCATATTGTCCCTGAGAAAACCAGGCCGAACAATACCCCATACCCCGTGCCGGCAGATAACAATACCCGGCGCATAACTTTCTCTTGTTGACGTTCTGTAGTTTGAGATCGCGGAACAAAATTCATATCATCCCCCTCCCTGAAAATAGGCCGTAAAACGGCAGATTAAAAACATACATTACGATTAAATGTCCCATTGCCCTGCCCTATAACAAATCCCTAATAATTACTAACCATTGACTAAATTGGTTCAAAATTATTTAAAAACAGCAGATTATAACATGCACGGATCACAAAATAAAGCCCCCCGATCATGATCGGGGGGGCTAATCAACCTATAACCGTCAAGCTTAAGCTCTAAACGCCATAGGCGTCAAGACCTGCGCGCGCGTCACTTGACCTGATGACCATGAATAAGTTTGATGTATTTGAACGCCATTCTCTTCCAGTTCAAAAGGATAGCGATGCACCCCCAATAATGCCAGTGCATCCGTGACGGCTCCTTGCTGGGCAAGTGGACAATATAACAGTAAAAATCCACCACCACCGGCTCCGATAATAGACCCTCCAACAGCTCCATGGAAACGAGCAGTTTCATAACAAGTATCTAAGAAGTCGTGAGTGATTCTGGGTGTCAATTCCCGCTTTTGCAACCAGGAAGCATGCAATAATTCTCCAAAAGCCGGTAAATCTCCCCGCTCTAATGCAGAACGTATATCCAGAGCCAGCGACTTCATCATACCTAAACGATTGATGACCTCTGCATCCGACGCTTCACAAGCAGCGATCTGCTCAGATAAGATGTTTGGACCATCCTTAGAAAACCCAGTAAAAAACAACATCAACCGTTCATTGAGCATAGCTTGTGCGTGTTGGCTAATTTTTAGAGGGGTAACAGCTACAGCATGTTTAGAAAACGTCATCACATTCAACCCACCTAAAGCCGCAGCGTACTGATCTTGTTTTCCCACGGGCATCCCAAGTCGCTCTATTTCAATGTGACAGGACAATTCAGCCACTTCCGTTGGATTTAAATCCAGGCCAACCCAAAAAGCTAACGCCTTGATCATTGACACTGCCACACTACCAGAAATTCCAACTCCCGTACCGGAAGGAATTTGAGGCGCCAGAAAAACAGTTATCCCGCCACAAACCTTAAAGTAATCTGTTATTGATCGCGGGAGACTAGAATCACTGTTCCATATCAGATCTTCCTGCAAAGACTTTCCCAACGACGGACGCTGATCTGTAGAAATAATACGCACTTCAGAAGAGTCATTTGGAGTAAGAATGGTGTAAACATAATAATTAATAGTAGCGTTCACCACAACTCCACCATGTTTTTCGTAATATGCAGGTATATCTGTACCCTCTCCCCCTAAAGTAATCCGCACTGGCGCTCTTGCGACCAACATAATGTCCTACCTCCTCACAATTGCCATCCGAAACAATCCTAAATATCATCAGAAAGTATCAAATAGCCAGATCATGCTTTATTGATGCATATCGCTTATCATCACAATAACAACACAACAGAAATGCGAAACAGTTTCCGGTAAGCATCTTTTTTTAATTCTATGCCAAAATAGTCTGATTATAGTAACAAAATTCTTTAAACTATCGTAACACTCAGTGAAAAATCAACGGTAAACGCAACACACGTTTACATGTAACGCGAGTTGCTACCCTGTGGTAGCGGAAGGGAAAAGGGTGTTTTTTTTCGCCCCTATGGGGCGAAAAAAAATTCACGTAATAGGTAGCAACTTAGGTTACATGTAGGAAAAACATAAATGTCAACACGTTAAAGACAAAAAAAGCCTCCCTAAATTAGGGAGGCACTGAAAATAATACCTAAATCAAACTTTTATATCTTCAACAGTAGCATCGCCTGCAAAATAATACCCCATCCCCCAACGCGTCCGAATATAAACCGGCCTAGCGGGATTGTCTTCAAGCTTCTCACGCAAAAAGCGAATATACACGCTTAAATATCCAACCTCCTTAGTATATTCTATTCCCCAAATGCTAACTAAAAGCTCCTGGTGTGGAATGACCCGCCCCTTATTGCTCACCAAATACATAAATAAACGCTGTTCAGTAGGCGTTAACTCAACAACATCGCCACGTTTCTTAACTATCTGCTGGGAAAGATCCACTTCAAGCGTTCCATCATTATATATTGTTTTCCATGCCCGTTGTTCTGATGAAAGACGTCGCAAAATTGCATGGATTCGCGCTTTCAATTCATCCATACTCACAGGCTTAACAAGATAATCATCAGCACCCAACATAATACCCTTGATAGTATCATCGTGCGTAACGGCTTTAGCAGAAACCATTAAAATAGGGGTATCGCATATATTACGAATTCGCTGACATGTCTGCCAGCCATCTAACTCAGGCATCATCACATCCAACACAATCACATCGGGACGAGTTTCATAAGCGGCCCGGATTCCGTCTTTACCATTGGATGCAATGCCCACCTCGAATCCATCTTTCTGCAAAACAATCTTCATCATGGTTAACAACGCAAGATCATCATCTATAACCAAAATTTTTTTCTTCATCCAACATACATCCTATTACACATACTAATGAAAGGAATTCTTCCCTGAGCAGCTAGACCTCTTCAACATCAATAGCATCAAAATAATACCCCTCTCCCCACACTGTATGCAAATATCTGGGGTTATCAGGATCGGTTTCAATCTTTTGACGCAAACGATAAATATATTGTTTAATTAAATCTGGATCGCCAATCCGTTCTCCTCCCCACACATAATTGAGAATCGCATCAGGTTGCAATACTTTCCCTATATGTGAAATTAGATAATGCATCACCTCGAACTCTTTGGGCGTTAGATAAACGCTACGACCATTAATAATAAGTTCATGCCGGTCACGATCCAACATACCTCGAATCCCCTGTGGGATAATAATACCATCACTCCGATCCTCATTGCGCTTAGCACGCCGCAAACAAGCCCATAACCGCACCAATAATTCATTTTTGTTATAAGGTTTAATAATGTAATCGTCGGCGCCAGCCGAGAATCCTTCCATCACATCCTCTATCGTTCCCTTAGCGGTTACAAAGATAATCGGAGTCGCGGTCATTTCACGCAAACGACGACATGCTTCAAAACCATCCACTTCGGGCATCATCACGTCCAAAAGAATCGCATCGGGATGATAGCGAAAAGCAGCTCGCAAGCCAGAGATGGCATCTTTCGATGTTACAACCTCAAAACCCTGTCCCTCTAACATAATGGACAACATATCTAACGCTTCTTCTTGATCGTCCACCACTAAAATAAGAAATTTTTGATTCATGGTATATTCCTGTTATTCAGATTTACAATCATAGTCAACATCCAGGTAATATCCTTCTCCAGGAGCAGTACGTATATAGATAGGCTTCTTTGGATCGGGTTCAATAAGTTGCCGCAAACGATATATGTGCTGCTTAACCATATTGCGATCTCCTACATACTCAGGTCCCCAAATATTACTTAGAATCGCATCCGCTGATAAAACCCTTCCTAAATGTCGTATAAGATACCGGAGTATCTCAAATTCTTTCGGTGGTAAATAAATGAGCTGGTTCTTAATAATAATTTCATGGCGGTCATCTTCAACTTGCCAATCCTCAAACCCAGTCTCAAAGAAGCCTTGATAATCATTCTGATCTTTTACAGCATAATGTAAACAAACTTTCAACCGCGCTAACAGCTCCTCATGATTGAAAGGCTTGGTTACATAATCGTCAGCCCCAGCTCGAAAACCTTTAATGACATCTCCTATCAGGCTTTTCGCGGTTACAAAAATAATAGGGACAGACGTCATACTACGCAACTGACGGCAGGCTTCAAAACCATCGATTTTGGGCATCATCACATCAAGAAGAATAGCATCCGGATGATACTGATATGCAGCGTGCATTCCCATAATCGCATCTTTAGCAGTAATTACTTCAAATCCATACACACCCAACGTAATCTTCAATAAATTTAAAACTTCTTGATCATCATCAATAACCAAAACACTAACTTTCTGTCTCACACTTACCTCTAGTCCAACAATATCGTGGCAATAAATAAAAAATTTACTGAAATGTCACCAAGTATCTGTAGAATATCATAAATAGAGTTAAAGTCAAAAATGACACCATCTGATTGGGCGTATTTCATCTGAGCACCCCCGGTCGCCTTACATAACAGACGGCTACTTTCAGCAAGAAACCGGGGATGTTTCTTAGCAATTCATAGTCGCGTAAGACGTAAAGTGCAAGTGATTTTTACGTCTTACGCCAATTCATTGTCTAACTGCTCTAACACACACTTCTAAGCTACTTAATGTACCCCAAATAATCCGACTGTAATTTCAACATCGTGTCCACTAAATCCTCAATAGCTGCATATTTGTCTACAATCGGATCAACCCACAAGGCTTGTCTCACGGCCGCTTTAGAGCCGGTCAATACAGCTTCGGCAGTCATATCGTGTACGGCAATCTGGTTGTAGAGCAATCCCGCAAACCCCTTTGGCAATTCCCCCAATATGACACCATGAATACCCTCTTTATCCACAATTGCTGGAACCTCCACCACTAACCACGAGGGCAAATTGGCGATAAGGCCAGTGTTTGGGATATTGACGGCTGCTTCCTCATACCCTGCATCCGTCAATATGCCTTCGATAATTGGCACCACCCGTTCAGATAGCTTCAACTCAATTTTCGGTTCGGCCATTGCCAACCAACCCTTGTATGCATTGTAGAAATCCAAGATCCCTTTGTGATCCACCACTTCGTAAGCCCAATGAACATATTCACCGAAATGACTATCGGTTGTAATAGGTAGATAGCCGAGCTCCTCTAAAATAATTTTGAATAAACCACGTTCCGACCAGAATTCAGTACATGGAATATCTAATAGCTCCTCTTCCGACTCCGGCCGTTTTCCAGTTTTCATCACATAATCCATCACATCACCGAGGCCGGGCAATCGCTCAAAATATGCCGGGGCCTTTGCGCGAATATCAGGATAAGCGTCCTCACCATTATCTATATAAGTAGCTTCAAGTAGTATACTGAAATGATTTAATCCTCCCGCGCGTGTCTTGAGTTTTTCATACGGAATCTCCAATATTTTCGGCAGATAACGTGGCAGGGACATAATCTCGTGACACAGGCCAATCAGCTTCAACTCAGGATACTTACGATGCACCGTGGTACAAATCCGACTCATCGGATTGCTAAAGTTAAACACGTATGCCTCTGGACAAAGTTTTTGAATGTCCCCGCAAATCTCCAATATAGGAGGAATAATACGCAGCGAATGAAATAATCCCCCAGGCCCACCATTTTCCCCATACACCTGGCGCACTCCATATTGCTGTGGGATGCGCCAATCTTGTTCCCACAAGACAAACCTATCTCCCACCTCAATAGAGATAACACAAAAATCAGCCCCTTCCAGGGCCTCGGCCCGCGAGGTCGTGGCCGATAAGACGAAGGGCAAGTTATGTTCAGCAATAAATTGCTTCCCAACTTCCTCCACCCGGTGCAGCGTAGTGGGGTTAATATCGTGTAAGACGATGTGGCTGCCCTCCAGCACCTGGCTCTGAAATATATCGCCCATTGTCCCAAATCCAAACTGAGCACTCCCTGCTCCAATTAAAACAATCTTCTTCTGCATATATAGACTCCTTAGAATTTTTGAAATCTTTGCGTGAGATCTTCACCCCACACACTCACAATAACTATTTTCCTCTCGAAGTCACTTCATACGTTTCTCCATTCTGCAAAATCACAACTTGCGTCTTTATATTTGCTGTTTGCAATCGGTTACGAACCTCCTGATTCGTTTTCCTCTACTTATTTTACTCCCATTTTTCACATCTGGACAGTTTGCCAAGATTCTGCTACTATACAAGTACTTACACACTTTCAAATCTACTGGAGGCATAATGCTATGAAAATCATTAATATCAAAACCTACCCCGTCTGGATAGGTCACCGCAATCAGTGTATCATCAAAGTTGAAACTGACGAAGGCGTATCTGGTTGGGGTGAGGCCGGATTATCAGGTCGTGAATTGGCGGTTGCCGGCGCAGTCAACCACTACCGCGAATTTCTTCTGGGCGAAAGTCCTATGAACATCGATGCACTCTGGCAACGCATGTATCGCAGCCAATACTTCGAAGGAGGACGTGTACTCACTGCCGCTATTTCTGCTATTGACATTGCATTGCACGACATCGTTGGTAAAGTACTCGGTGTTCCGGTCTATCAATTGTTAGGCGGCAAACATAGGGATTATATCCCCTGCTTCGCTACTACAGGATCTCCAACCTACGAACAATTGCTGGAAAACGTAAAGTTGCTATTAGAAAAAGGATGGAACGTCATCCGAATGGGATCAGCCCATATTGATTGGGGAGATCCCCGGATTTTTGAACCCCGTGAGTCCATCGGCCTCACCGCCGAATGGTTCATCAAAATCCGTGAGGCAGTGGGACTAGGCCCGGTGCTAGGCATCGACTACCATCATCGCCTGAGCGTAGCAGAAGCCACTTCCTTCTGTCAACGAATGCCGTCGGGCACACTCGACTTCATCGAAGAGCCTATCCGTGACGAATCCCCTGAAGCATACGCCACCTTGCGCACAATGGTAGACATTCCCTTTGCTATTGGGGAAGAATTTGCGAGCAAGTGGCAATTCCTGCCCTACATTGAGCGAGGGTTGACCAATTTTGCCCGCGTTGATGTCTGTAACGTCGGCGGCTTTACTGAAGCCAAAAAGGTCGCTGGGTGGGCCGAAACCCATTACATTGACTTAATGCCCCACAATCCCCTCGGTCCTATCTGTACTGCGGCGACCATCCACCTGGCGGCTGCAGTGCCTAACTTCGCCTGGCAAGAAGTGCGAGTCTCTCCCACCGAGGCCCAATCTTATCCCGATGAGGAAATTTTTCCCATACAACATAAGCTACAGGGCACACGTTTCCCGGTACCCAACACTCCCGGATTAGGCATCGAATGTAATGAAGAATACCTTAAAGCACAAGCTTTTAAATTCTGGGAAGCTCCCCACCTGCGCCGCCGCGATAGCTCCTATACGAACTGGTAAGGAGAAAAATATGAATTATTCTATCTTTGATAATCCCTATCGTAATACTACCCTGGTTCATAATGCCCTGTTTGACCACATTATGCCCACATTATCTTCAGATGCATGGAAAGTACTCTGTGTCGCACTGCGTCATACCTGGGGTTGGGGCAGAAACGTCAATCGTCTGGATCAGGCCCAATTTTTAGAAAAAACGGGGATTGAGGATCCAACCACCCTGGAACGCGCCGTGGAGGAATGTTTAGCGATGGGTTATCTCCTCCGGCGGCGGATAGGACAACAAACTCTCTACACACTCAATATGGAATTTGTCCTGGACACCTCTCATATTGATACCGAACTTCCCCCGGCTCCACCTAAACCCGTCTCAGCACCAGCGCCGCCTCCCGCCTCACACAGTGTATCTCCTACACTCACCCAAGCGCTCCAAATTTTAAAAGACTTCGCCCGTGAGATGGATACAAATCCCGACCCAGAACAATTAGAAACTGCCACGAGGCAGAACAAAATAAGCGCAATCCAGGCCTGGATCGAATTGGGGCGAGAGATGACCCACCTTCCCAAATCAGCCCGTTTTACGACCGTCCTAGAACGGCTCCTCGCTGGCGTTCCTCCACTCCCCTTGAGTATGCTGGCACCTGAAATAGCCGATGTCCCACCAGTTGAAACAACAACATATCAAGCAACCGTTATATCACCAGCCGATCTGGCTCCTACAAGCCCCCCTACTGCCACAACACCACAATCAGCAGAGAAATTATGGGAGACAGTACTCACAGCACTGGAACCCAAGATGCGCAGCAGCCAATTCAAATTTTTAAAACCCACCCGTGGTCTTGATCTCACCGCCTCCAAACTAACAGTCGCAGCGCCCAACAAGCGAACAAAGGAGTGGCTAGAAACCGGGCAACAAGCAGCTGTTATCCAGGAGACATTCAACGAGGTAACAAACGGAACTTTTGAACTGGCGTTTATCGTCGAATAACGCAGCACTCGACTCATGCTCTGAAAGCTGCAAAGAAAAGGAGGTATTTTCTGTCCCCGGACTCATCCGGGGACAGAAAATACCCCTGATTGTATCAACCCCCTTTATGCTTCCATTCCTGCTCCCAGATCCGTAAACCATACCGGCTCAGATACACAGGAATGTTTTTAAATAACGGGTTGGCAGTTTCAATCTCCCGCAGCATTTCTCGCTTGGTATAAGAAAGCGCAGGACCTAAAATAGTGACCGACCCACCTTCACCACCAGCGCCATTGACCTTCCAGCCCACTGCACCATAGCGCTTAGCACTCTCAATAATTTTTAATGCATCCTGACTAACCAGATCAGGATGCAACCGTCCTTGTGCAGCAGTATTTTCAATCATAGATTGTCCCAATGCTACAAAATCTCCAGCATAGACTGCATCGCGGGCTTGTTCCGCCGTTTTACGCAAATCCTGTAAGCGTGAAGTATCCGGTCCCTCTGATTTCAACTCTGCAATCACCTTCTCGTGAACATGGGATGAGACGTGCGATTTGCCCAGGTAGATTAATGCCAACCGCCGTTCCAATTCCCACCAAATCGCATTAGATACATAGATTTGAGAGACCGACGCATAAGGATATTTAAAAATATCAATATAGTTAATACCCCCATAAGCTGAACAAAGCTGATCTTGAATTCCAGATTGCTGTTTTAGCATTTCCACTTCGACGGCATGTGCAGTATAGGCCACCTGATGCAAACTCAACTGCCCTGGAGTGAGGCGATCGAGGGCACCGATCAGAGCCACCGCGACCGCTGCCGAGGTCCCGGTTGAGCATCCACTAGGCGCCTCTGAAAAAATTGTCGCCTGGATAGCATATCCCTTTGGTACCCCCATCCGTTCTATTGCTGCTTCCAACAACGGATGCCGATCCCATCCCGGTTGTTCAGGGTGAACCGCGTATCGTTCCCCATAGTTCTCCGCATACAAAATAATACGTTCCTCGCCGCGCTCATAAGGGTAAACTTCGATCTGTACTTCTACGTAAGGATAAACTCCGATATTAAAAACTTTGCCATACTCCGCAAACCAGGTATCCGTCCATCCCCCATTATCACAGATACGAATAGGCGCGACACTGTTAATCACCCGTAGCGGACGCCGCCCTGATCTTTCAAACATATCAGATATGCTCACGGACATTATTTACCCCCTGCTCATCTTATCCCACGAACTGCGCAGTTCCACGGTTTGATTAAAAACCAGTTTTTCTGCTGTCGTGTCAGGATCGGTGCAATAGTATCCTTTACGCATGAATTGATAATGGTCAAATACCTGGGTCTCGGCCAATGCAGGTTCAGCTTTACATCCTTTTAGTAAGATCAGCGAATCCGGGGTCAAGTTATCCATGAACGATCCACCCTCAGGTAAATCATAAGGATCTTCTTTGCTAAAGAGATTCGCATATACCCGTACTTCAGACTCCAGCGCGTGCGGTACAGAGACCCAATGTAACGTTCCTCGCACCCGGCGACCATCTGGGGCTTCACCCCCTTTTGAAGCCGGGTCATAAGTACAATGAATTTCTACAACATTCCCCGCGACATCCCTCAGCACATCCCGATATGTAACCAGATAAGCATGCTTAAGGCGTACTTCTTGCCCCGGCGCCAGACGATAATACTTGCGCGGCGGATGTTCCATGAAATCCTCGCGTTCGATGTAAATTTCGCGGGAGAAAGGCATCTTATGAGTGCCCATCTCCGGCCTTTGTGGATGATTGTCTGCATCAAACCATTCCACCTGCCCCTCAGGGTAATTGTCAATCACTACTTTGACCGGATCTAACACAACCATCGCGCGCGGTGCGCGTTCATTCAAGTCCTCCCTGATTGTGTACTCCAACATTGCATAATCGACGGTACTATTTGCCTTCGCCACCCCGATTAATTGGCAGAATTCGCGGATCGACTCCGGAGTATACCCACGCCGCCGCAATCCGGCCAACGTAGGCATCCTGGGATCATCCCACCCTTGTACATGCCCCTCCTGCACCAGTTGTAGCAAGAACCGCTTGCTCAACACTGTATAGGTCATGTTCAGACGTGCAAATTCGAGCTGCTGCGGGTGATAAATGCCCAATTGGTCCAGGAACCAATCATAAAGCGGACGGTGATCTTCATAAGCCAGATCACATAACGAGTGAGTAACGCCCTCAATAGAATCCTCTAATCCATGCGCCCAATCATACATCGGGTAAATACACCACGCTCCCCCAGTGCGGTAATGCGCGCGGTGCAAGATGCGATACATCACCGGGTCACGCAAATTAATGTTCGGAGAAGCCATATCAATCTTCGCCCGCAATACGCGCGACTCTTCCGGGAATTCACCCACCCGCATCCGCCGGAAAAGGTCTAAATTCTCCTCCACTGAACGATTACGATAAGGACTATCTTTGCCCGGTTCGGTTAATGTGCCCCGGTACTCGCGAATTTCGTCAGGACTGAGGTCATCCACATAAGCTAACCCTTTCTCGATCAGTTCCTCAGCCCATACAGACATCTGCTCAAAGTAATCCGAGGCGTAAAATATGTTGTGTTCCCCTACATCAAACCCTAGCCAGTGGATATCTTTGATCATTGACTGGGCATATTCTACTTCTTCTTTAGCCGGGTTGGTATCATCGAAACGCAAGTTGTACTTGCCACCATAGTCCTCCGCAATGCCATAATCAATGCAGATCGCTTTGGCATGGCCAATGTGTAGGTAACCATTTGGCTCTGGAGGAAAACGGGTATGGACTCGTCCATCAAACCGACCTGTACGCAAATCTTCCTCCACGGCCTGACGAATAAAATCCTTGGGGGCCTCTGTCTCTGATGTAAGGTCTTTGATTTCCTTGGGGAATAGATTACTCATAATGCATCCTCACGAATGAAGTCGAGTACATCCTGTACATACGTGAAGGCCAACGCTACCACCGTATCTGCGCCGCCGTAGTAGATTGCCAGGCGGCCTGTATCTGCATCGCACAATGCGGCACAAGGGAAAGCAACATTTGGCACATCCCCCACACATTCATATACAGTTTGCGGGGATAGTAAATAACACCGACCACGCACGATTACCTTCCATGGTTCATCCAGGTCAAGCAACGCAGCGCCCATACTATAAACAAAACCATTGCACGAAGTCAACACACCATGATAAATTAACAGCCATCCCTCATCCGTCTCAATAGGAATCGGACCAGCACCCACTTTAGTGCTTTGCCATCCCCCTGAGGTACCAAATACATAACGATGATTCCCCCAATAACGCATATCGGGACTTTCGCTGTAGAAAATATCCCCAAAGGGTGTGTGCCCATTATCACTGGGACGACTTACCATCGCAAAGTTCCCGTTAATCTTGCGAGGGAACAACACGCCGTTACGGTTGAAGGGGAGGAAAGCATTCTCCAACTGATAAAACGTTTCGAAGTCATACGTATAGCCCACCCCGATAGTTGGGCCGTGGAACCAGTTACACCAGGTTACATAATACCGATCTTCAATCCAGACCACGCGAGGATCATATCCATAAACGAAATGGTTCACCTCCGCACAATTACACAACGTTGCATCACACGCGAACTCAATGCGCTTTGGAGTCAAATTCCAGGTAATCCCATCCTCACTATGGCCGGCATGCAATTGCATCTGGCGTCCGGTATCATCCACACGGAAGACCCCTGCAAACTTGCCCTGGTACGGCACCACCGCACTGTTAAAAATGCTATTAGAATTAGGAATCAGATCACGCGGAATCACAGGATTCCCAGAATAACGCCATATTACATTCCGACAACCCGCCGGTTTAGCCTCCCATGGAATATTAGAGAGTACATTCCCTATAATCTTGACGGTCATCATAATCTCCTTTCTTAATCATAATCTATGTATATTTTACCTCACTTGGAAAAGATACAAATGTGAAACTTTATGGATACGTTTCATCTCAGTTGGAGAGGATACCGTCGTAAAATGTAAAACATGAGCGTTTTTACGTCTTACGCATTACGTTTTACGTGTTAGCTCAATCATCTAACGCATTTGTCGCCAAAAGTGGGAGGCAACACATCATGTATGCGTTTAGTTTTGTGAGCAAACGACGCCATTGACAGCAGCAAAGCGGCTAAAGGCCGCAGGAAAGAGATGTTTTTTCGTTGGCGGGCTACACCCGCCAACGAAAAAACACCCCTAAACCCTCGTTTCTATCTGGAGCAGGTAACAAAAAATGGTAATCGCTCACAAAACTAAACGGTTACCACATCACCAACATAGGGGGCAAAAGGGGATCTAAATTGAATTTTCAAATTTCGCACAATGCGCGTTGCACTACCTTCACAATTTCTGAAGTATAGATTGGTTTCAGCATATAGGCAAAAACTCCATGTTGTTGGGCGAATAGTTGAGGTTCATCGGTATCCAATACTGTCATAATAATGATCGGAAGTTGAGGATACATCTGTTTCAGTTGGAGCATCACTTCCAACCCAGACATATCAGGGAGTAGGAGATCAACCAATGCGACATCGGGCGGGGAGAGTGTCGCCTGAGTTAGCGCACTCATCCCGTCAGCAGCAACCAGAGGATCATATCCATAGTATGTTAGGACCTCGGAAGAAATGAGACGCATATCATCGTCATCATCTACAATCAACACACAACGGTGTGAATTAGCTGTAGGAGTAAGGGATTCATTGAGCACTTCGATGTCTCTCCTAAAGAAATATGAATTATACTCGCGCCCCACATACGTCGAGCAAACAACCCTCTTAGTTTATCTTATCCTCAATGATTTGTCTATACACAAACTTAAGTATTTTCTTATGACTATGCGAGGTAACAAATTTTTCCAGGTATAGAATAGGTTATAAATTTAAGTACTAATTTCTTGCGATCCCCCATAACGCCGCCACAATAACGCCGCCTGTATACGATTCTCAACATTAAGCTTGGTTAAAATATTATGGACATGGGTAGTTACTGTATACATACTAATACATAATATATCAGAGATCTCGCCATTTGTTTTTCCTTCAGTTAATAACTCAATAATTTCCTGCTCGCGAGGAGTTAAGTTTTTCAGCATTTGCACGTATCCCCCCCTCGCTCCCCATGCTCTTTCGATAATTTCTTGCATACGTTCCAGTTGCAATGGCTTCTCTAAATAATCAAAAGCTCCCAACCGTAACGCCTCTACAGCTTGTGGAATCGTACCATAGGCAGTCAAAAGAATGATAATGACACCTGGATGAATCAAACGCAAAGGAACAATCAATTCCACTCCTGATATTTTAGGCATAACCACATCTAAGAGGGCAAAATCTATCGAATTCTCTCTTGCTAAGGCTAACACTTGTTCTCCATCACTAGCTGACCATACTCTATAGCCACAATCCATCAGGTAATCTATCATTATTCTTCTAAGATCCGGATCATCGTCTGCAACTAAAATATTCGGAATATGCTCTGACATTTTTGTCCGCCTTATATGACTCTGTTCACATTACAATCTCAACATTCTTTGGAGCTATCACCCTCACCGATCCTTCCTTCATCTGCACCTGGATGTCACCCCAATAAGTGGGGAAAGTGACCATATAATCCAAACCAATGATATGTGGAGCAAGTTGCACCCGCCTACAACCCGGCTCCAAAATTTTCAGTCCGATCAGGTTACGAATGAGAAACTCTGCCGGATATGCCGAGCAAGTGTAGCCATGAGTACAGAAAAAATCGTTATACTCGCCGGAACGCCAGCATCTATTCATCCCCCATGCTTCAGAGACGAAAGTTGCACCGCACATAGTCATCTGTACGTTCCAACGCGCGCGGATTACATCCAACGCCAAATCAAAACGCCCAATACGATCCAAAGCTTGCAACACCACCGTGTTAAAAAAGGATTGTGCTTCAATGTAAGCGATACTCTTTTCCTCATAAAAACGGTGAACAATATCCTGTGCCAATCCCATATCACATAAGCCCCAATAAATAGCGGCCATATTCGCGTGTTCGCTTACCTTAGGAGAAAGCACATCATCCACTCGCGCATCGGCAAAGCAGCCTCGCTCCGGGTCATATAAATGAGGTTGGAAATACTGGTGCAGCGACTCCTGTACCTGCTCAATCCTGGCAAACATTGCCACATCGTGCTTCATCGCCGCCATCTGGATCAATACGTCCAACGCACCGTAGAAAATGGCATTATAAGCCGCACATTCACCACGCTTATCCACATCAGCCTCATCAATAAAGGGCCAATAAGGCATATCCTCAATCAATCCATAGGCATTGACATAAAGTAAATGTGCTTGGAAAATACGCAGCGCGTGAGGATAATAAGTGTGAATCCAGCGCGTCTCACCGGTGTACATATAATGATTCCATAACCCCATTACCCACCATAACGCATAATCAGGGATCGTGATCTGCTTGGGGTAGTTAACACGGTTAGAAACATTGGAAATCATCCCTATAGGTCCCTGATTTGCGGCAGCATGGCGCAGAAACTTACCCGGCAGCACAGTATCTCCAAAACAAGCATAGATGCCGCCCAGTGTCACAGAGGTCACATCTCCAAGGCATTGAAATTGCTCACACCAGGATGTATCCATAATAAATTTATTAGAGTGCAAACGCAGCATATAACGGCTGCTATCAAAAATCCGATTCAGCGTCTCATCAGCAGAAACAAACCCACCTCGCTCTGTATACGGATAAGTGGTAACCATCGCCTTGAATGATTTGATCGTCACCGGTTCCGTACAAGAACGTAACCGCAGTTTTAGATAGCGAAAAGTCTTCCAGGTAAAGGGCTGGAAAACTTGCAGGCCATCGCGCATCACGTAACGGTCGGCCAATTGCCCCTCAATAGCATTGTTAAAATGTCCATCCAGCAATCGCTCCGCATAGCCAATATCCAATACTCCTCCCGCGACACCTTCCAATTTGACACGCAGATAGGCCGTAATCACCCGGCCAAAGTCAAGGACAATACACGGATTATAGCCACCGTCAAAGCTCCTATCCAAATATTCAGCACTACATTGCAGCACCGTCACGCCATCGGCAGTACATAGATTCTCCTCCCCTTCGATCCGCGCACACACAAGCGGCTTCCCCGATGCGGAAAGGCTGATGGAGAGATCTTCACCACGCACAAGCGGCACAATATCAAGACACTCTTCCGTGTAAGTGACAGCAACCGGCAACATAGAGTCTGTTGTCATCGGGGGAATATCACAGGGGAGCAGACACGACCACGGAGCAACCATCGGAGGATAGTCTGCAATGCACCCGTGAAGCACTTCGGCCCAGCGCCAATCATCATCTGCAAACCCGACTTCATTCCATCCCTGGGGCATCTTACGAGCATCAAAGATCTCCTGATAAGGGGGAGACTGATTCCTACAAAAGTGAAAAGGCTTCGATGTCCATGCCGTGGCAGGGGTTACACGCCACTCTGGTCCCGAGGCTAATACAAATCCTCCTGCTGCATCCTCCACCTCCAATAAGAGGCCACCACGTGTATCCGCCAGATTACCCACATAATTGACAATGATGCCGATACAGTTCATGCCTTCTGCCAGATAGTCTTCCACTCCCCAGGTACCATAGTACTGGAAGAATGATTGCGATTGAGGCACACCCCGCCCCACAAACTGCCCGTTAATGTAAAGCCGATAACATGTACCAGCAGCAATATGCAGACGCAATCCCGCCGTCTGCGCCAGATTTAGTTCCTTACGAAACAGGTAAAACGAATTCGGTACATCAGGTTCACCGGGCATCCAAATCCACATCGCGCGCCATTTACGAGAAACAGGAAAATCGTGAAACTGTTCGCCCTTTGTATCCATAGCTACCCTCCCCCAAAAAATAGTTGAAAGTCAAAGGTTGAAAGTTTTTGGTGTATTTTCGTCTTAACGTTCTTTCGCCGGATTATCATCCACTTACCAAATGTATATACTTTTCGAATTCATCTCCAATATATCCCAGTTTTTGTAGAAACACAAATGAGCAAGGCTTTTGAACCTTGCTCATTAGATGAATAACTGATATGCCACTCAGATCATCAATTCTTACCACATAACAACTTTATGTATCCAATTACAATGAAAAACAACATCGCAATCGCAGTGATAGCTTCCTGGTTCAGAACCAGACCGGGAAGGGCCAGCAGACGACTGGATAACAGCGGCCAGGTCGCCCAAAACAGTATAACCAGGCAGAAACTCAAGAGTACCAATACCGATAGGGTAAACCATTCACGAATCCATTTCACCATCACGCACCTCCTTACCCGCACTCTGTTGCGAAAATCCACAAACCCTCATATAATCATCTCAAGTCAACCTTATTGTAGAACAACGTAACACTTCGGAGTCAGAAGTTTCACTCCGAGGTGCAGTCCGGCTTTTCGAAGTAGGACAGACTTTCCAGGCAGCCTAACTTTCCGGAGATATATGAGTAAATCACGTTTCGCAGACCTGCTTACTACTGCTGTGCGCACTATCGCTGCCCGCGAGCATAAAACTATCGCCGGGGTGCAGGACGAACTGGGCTATATGCTGGGACGAGAGGGGGGATCCTGCATTGAATATTGGCGTAAAGGCCACATCCCGGCGGAAATAGTAGATTTGACAACACTCACCCAAACCCTTGCACAACGCGGCGGGTTGAATCTGATAGAGTGCGAGCAGTTTTTACAACACGGCAATCATCCTCATCCTAAATCCGTGCTTTCGCAATTACCCCGCGCAATTGGGCGCGAAGCAGCCAGGCTTAAGACACAGTGGCATGAATTCAGTCCCTTCGTTGCCGGTCCCCCTATTACATTGCCGCATCAGTTCTTTAACCGCGAACGCGAGTTACGTCGCATCTTCGACCTGTGGCGACGATTCCCAATGCAACATGTAGCCGTCATCGGTCCCAAGCGTAGTGGTAAGACTTCCCTCCTACACCAAGTTTATGCCATTACACGAACGCCTGCAACAGAACTACGTCCCAATCAGTGTCATGATTGGCTTCCACATCCAGAACAGTACCGGTGGGTATTGGTCGATTTCCAGGACGCACGAATGCAAGAGCGCGAACGATTGCTACATTATCTTCTAAGCCAACTCAATTATCCTATCCCCACTCCATGTACCCTGGATGCCTTTATGGACATCGTCAGTCGTCATTTACAAAATCCAACTGTAATCTTGATGGACGAGATCGGAGCCGGCCTAGCTTCTCCCGAACTGGATGAGCCGTTCTGGTGGAGTCTGCGTTCCCTGGTCAGCACTTATGCCACCGGCAATCTGGCCTTCCTCATTACCGCGCATGAACACCCCATGTCCCTGGCCGATCATTATGGCAAGCCCTCGCCCTTCTTCAATATCTTCCACACTCTATCCTTAGGGCCATTTCCCGAAGCCAGCGCTCGCGAACTGATCGCCAGTTCTCCCCGGCCATTTTCCTCTGATGATGTCACGTGGATCATAAAAACAAGCGAGTGTTGGCCCTGCCTCCTCCAAATTCTTTGTCAAGTGCGCCTCACTGCATTGGAAGAAGGTAACACCAGCAATGCATGGAAGGAAGAAGGATTATGGCAGATCGAGGCTTTTAGGAGTTAGGAGTTGCGAGTTAAGAATAGTAGCGTAAAGAACGCTTATACGCACGCCCCGGAGTTATCCCGACACTTACTACCGGGCAGTTTACAGTTGCTAGTCTGGCTCTTTTTGCATCCCTCGGCCTGGCGACACCACATCGCCCGTATCAACATTGAAGGCGACACACTCTCTCCTGACTTCTGCCTGGCCGAGTTACACCGCGGCCATTGGCAACATCCGATCTTACGACGGCTGCTCCTTATCGGATATGGCATCTGGCCGCTCTGGATTTGCGCGAGCATTGGGTTAGGGCTATGGTTATCAGGGCAAAATGGGCGCAACAGCGATCTACATATTCTTTCTTGTATCGCGGAGGGGGCCGCGTTTGGCATTGCGATTGGCACCGCCACCGGGCTTGCTGCCAACCTGGCGATTGGCTTGCTCGCTGGTCTCACAACAGGTCTCGCCGTCGGGCTTGCACTCGACCCAGTTATAGAAGGGATGGCACTAAGTATCGCCGTGGGACTAGCTTTTGGTATGTTAGAAAGTGGCGAACGGCGGTCGCCCACCTACTCACTCACTCGGCAAGTCGGCGGAGTTGTTATTGGTGTCATTAGCAGTGGTTTCGCCTTCGGACTTGCCATCCTCATCGCCACCAGTGTAGTTTACGGTGTAACCTTTAGTGTTATGGAAAGCATCGCTATCAGCATCGCGTGTGGATTGCGAACGCGCAGTTGGCAGCGTGGCATAGGCTACGGACTACTCTATGGTCTCACCAGCGGGGTTATCTTCACCTTACTACAAACCATATCCGAGAGTGTAAGTTACAGTTGGGCCGAAGGCGCCATCTTCAGCATCCTCTGTACCTTACCTTATGCCGTCGTCCGGCTCATCGTACCCGACTGGGCTGGCACAGTAGCAGGCGCACTAGGTGGTGGAGGGTGGTTGGCTGTTCTGATAACTGTCTCCCCTGAAGCATCTCTCTGGCCTTTGTTCCCACTAGGCGCGCTGGGCGTTATCTTGGGATTGACCATCAACTGGTGGCGACCTATTCTCCTCTACCCATTCACAGCCGCCTGGGATTTCCTGCTGTACAAAACCGATGAAAACCCAATGTCCCCCTCCTATACGCCACACCTGCGCTGGCACTCTGCCTTTTGGGACGAACACCAGCGACTACCACTATATGGCCTGGAGAACTATCTCATCCACGTTCTAGAACATGCATCCGGCGAGGGACAGGCCGCTATGACATTCCTCACCGAAAGCCCTCAACGCTGGGCCGCCCAAGCTGCGCAAATCGAACTTGACGCCCGCACGCTGTCTCAGTGTACTACACTCGAAACATTAAGCAATGTCCACCAGCGATTGGCTGCCGGAACGTTAAATGGCCCTGTCAGCGCGCTCCTGCGCAGTTTTAGCCGTCTCAGCCAAGATATAGAAGCGGCCATCCACCAGGAAAGCATCTACAATCAACGATTAGCCCTGTATGCGATTGAGGAGAAATTGGATGGCCTACAGCGCGAACTCACCCGAAGTAATGAGCGTTACGCAACACGGTTTCACCCCATTGTCGTACAATGGCGACAAATGGTCACTCATCACATTCACGCACTTACAGAAACGGTGGAACAACGTCAGGAAATTGATAATCCCTACATTATTGGGATGCCCTTGACTGCGCAACAAGAAATCTTCGTCGGACGCACTGATATCAGCGCGCGTGTCGAGCAACTTCTACTAGACCGCCGCCGCCCGCCTTTATTGCTTTATGGACAACGCCGGATGGGGAAAACCTCGCTGCTGAATAACCTGGGACGCCTACTTCCTAGCACCATCGTCCCGCTCTTCGTAGATTTACAAGGGCCAGCATCACAAGCCAGTGACTACGCCGGATTTTGCTATAATCTCGCGCGCGGTATGAGTCTCTCTGCCGAGCGACAACGAGGACTTACATTTCCCCCATTATCACGTGAGACATTAGCACGAGATCCCTTCACATACTTTGATGAATGGCTGGACCAAATTGAAGCCACACTAGGACAAGCAACCGCGTTACTCGCGTTGGATGAATTTGAAGTCTTGGAGAATGTTATGGCCAATGGACACTTTGAAGAAGAAGCTATCCTGGGCATGTTGCGCCATCTGATCCAACATCGACCACACTTCAAAGTGTTGTTAGCCGGGTCACACACTCTGGAGGCTTTCCAGCGTTGGGCCTCATACCTGATCAATATCCAGGTCATTCACATCGGCTACTTAAAAGAAGACGAAACCCGCCAACTTATCGAACATCCTATCAAGGGTTTTCCCTTACGCTATGAACCGGACGCGGTCTCACGAATCGTAGCTCTCACCCACGGACATCCGGCCCTGATACAATTGCTCTGTTCAGAAATCGTCACCCTCAAAAATGACCAGCCTCCCGCGCTGCGCCGGCTGGCGCGCATGGAAGATGTAGAAGCGGCTATCCCGGAAGCACTAAGCCGGGGCAGTTTCTTCTTTGCAGACATCGAACGCAACCAGGTAGATAAAGCAGGATTGTCCATCCTGCGCATAGTGGCATCCCAGGGAGAGGGTATAGCCGCCAACCTGACAACACTCAGTTCCCTCAATACTAAAAATATAACCGCAGCACTTAACGCACTTATCCAACGTGAATTAATCGAACAGGTTGAAGATGGGTATCGCTTTCAAGTAGAACTCATTCGACGATGGTTCACAGCATAGCAAAAACCAGGAGCGCGAACACGCCCCGGCAGCAAGGAAAACTTGAATACAATTTTTCAACCTATTAGCTAGACAGGAATGTCTATCCTACATTAACCTTTACGGGAAAATGCCCCGTTCCCTGTACACTTTCTCCAGACGGTTCAGTGCAACGACGTAGGCCGCAGTGCGCCAGTCTGTATTAAACTTATGTACTGCTTCATATACATGCCGGTACGCACTGATCATCAACTTATGCAACTTGGCATCTACCTCTTCTAAATCCCAAAACTCACTTCGCTTGTTCTGCAGCCACTCAAAGTAACTGACAATCACACCACCAGCATTACACAATACATCTGGCAACAGACCAATGCCACGTTCCTGCAAAACTTTGTCTCCCTCGATGTTAGTGGGGCCATTGGCACCCTCCACCACCAGCTTGACATTGAGCCACGATGCAGTTTCTGCCGTAATCTGATTTTCCAAAGCCGCCGGAACAAAAATATCCGCTTCGACGCTCATAAAGGTCCGATGATCCACAGGTGTCCCGCCAGGATACCCGGACAGACCACCATGTGCTTGTACATATTCGGTAAGTGCATCAGCATCAATGCCAGCCGGATTAACAATAGCACCAGTGTGATCCTCTACAGCCAACAACGTCGCCCCATAGGGCTTGAGCAGCCGCGCCGTCCATGAACCAACGTTTCCAAAACCCTGCACCATATAAGTAGCATGTGACAAATCAAAATTATGGTCTTTCGCCCATAATTCAAGGACAAAAACGACACCCTGTCCAGTCGCTTTATCCCGCCCCAAGCTGCCACCAGATTCAATGGGCTTTCCTGTTACTACGTGGACACACCGGTTGCGTTCTAGGGGTGGCATCATCGAAAGATATGTATCCAAAATCCAGGCCATAATTTGAGAATTTGTATTCACGTCCGGCGCGGGGATATCATACTCCGGGCCAATATTACTCCCCAGGGCAAACGTAAAACGGCGTGTAATACGTTCCAACTCTGATCTCGAATATTGCCGGGGGTCAATCTGGATACCGCCCTTCGCTCCCCCGTAAGGAATACCAGCAATGGCCGACTTCCAGGTCATCCACGTCGCCAGAGCACGCACCTCGTCAATATCTACCGAAGGATGGAAACGCAACCCTCCCTTGTACGGGCCTAGTACATTATTGTGTTGCACACGATAACCGGTAAATATCTGAATGTGCCCATCATCCATCTTGACCGGAAAATGTACAATGATTTCATTTGTAGTGCAGGCCAATATCCTGCGAATTTCCGGATCGAGATTCATCAAATCTGCCGCATTGTTAAATTGCGCTATTACGTTTTCATAAACACTGAGCTTTGCCATAGATCATTTCCTTTCACTTAAGTTGGAAAGGGCACAGTCAGAAATCGGCCCCAGCACGGAAGCCCCCGCCATGGACAATCTTTGACCGCACCAATCCTCAGACACACTCTTTTTCATTATTGCGACGGGCAACGCGCTGTATCAATCTCGTTTCGCTCAATTAAAAACGTCTCAGGAATCTGCATTCGAACATCACACCACACAGCTCGTACCCCATCGGCAATGTACAGCCGTCCTACTTCAGAAACAGGCATATTTCCCGCGCGCACGATCAGGCCATTCTGGGCATAATAAATGGCCGTATTTTCCAAACGTGCGTTAGCCTCCGGCCCAATCTCAATGCCAGGCCAATCCCCGGCAGCAGGCATCGTCAGCCGCGCATTGGTATCTCCACCGGCACTATCATCGTGCAACGATGTGAAGACGATGACCTGATCAATAGTACCCACAGACCGCAATCCCCCTAACACTACCAATTGACCCTCCGGCATGGCCTTGATAATCGTGCCAGACTCAATATTCAACGTCGCACTTATTGTGACCGTCACCGGGCCTTGCAACACGCGCACAATCTGATCATCCCCAATACCCAGGCGGCGCCACTGTTGATCGGTCGTAATTTCCCCTGACAACAAAGCGATGCCCCCCACACCATTTCCCTCAAGTTGCGTTCCCCGCATCTCCGGCAAAGAATCAGGTGTCATAATCAATCCGGCTTCGGGACTATCGAAAAACCGGTTATTGATCAATTTGGGTGACGCAGCCAGCAATGAAAGGGGAGCATAGCGCACCGTGCAATTTTGCATGTCCGTCGTTACATCTACCCCATCTAACACAATCCCCCCCCACGCGCGGACATCCTGCGGGCTGTCTCCCTGGTCTGAGTCGCCCCCATACTCATCATCGTGAAATGAGGTAAAGACAATGTATTGCGATTTACTGCCTCCCCCAACTGCGTGGAGTGTACCGTGTACAATAAATTTCCCCTCAGGTTCAAACTTAACAATGACACCAGGCATAATGGTAAGTTTAGCCTCTGGACCGATCGTCAACGGGCCACGTACCAAGCGCACTATCGGAGCTTCCGCCGTCCCCAATTGCGTCCACGTATACACATTCCTGCCCCCGATCTCTGAACCTCTACGAATCTCCAATACATCACCAGGCACATTATCCATCAATGTCAGGGACTCTAATACAGGGTCCGCTTCCGTACCCACACTCAAAGGATACCAGGCCGCATTCGTGATAGCCACATTTGTTAATTCAGGAGAACTTGCCTGCATCCAGATGGCGGCCTTATTCTGTCCGGCGTAGGAAAGCATCACATCGCGCAGATAGGACTTCGCGCTACTATTGTGGAATGTAATACTACCCCAATCTCCAGCCTGGGGGTCACGCGCTTCCAGGTACGTCACCCCGCCAACTTCTTCCCGGCTGTCGTATATCGAGGTCAACTTCACCTGTTCCGCCTTGATCAATCCCCGCACCCATACCCCGGGGACCTGTCCGCGGGGCCGGTGCCAGAACTTAATGATCACCCCCGGTTGGATTTCCAATGTCGTATCCTCCCCCACCCGTATCAAGCCAGTCACGACATAAACCACTTGCTGGTCATACCAGACCACAGTTCCTGTAGGCAGCGTACTGGGTCGAATTTCAATACCCTGAAGTGGATTATCGGTAAGATCCATATCTGGAGTTAAATGGGGGAGCGCAGCCGCATCCGCACTGATGGCAAAACCACTGCCATCAGCAATACGTACATTTGACAGGGCAGGGAGCGTATCCTCCAGGTACAGCGCGCGCTCACCTGCATACTGGATCAACACATTGCTAAGCATTGAAGGCGTCACCGCATGATGGAAACGCACTCCTTCCCATCCCCCCGGCGCGCGTGTCTTCGCCACAAACGTGATCGGAATCTCATCTGTGCCACATGCATAGAGCGTGCCATAAACCTCTAAGGCCGTACCCTCGACAAAAGACAGCGTTGTACCGGGTAATATCAACAAGCGCCGCCCTTCTGGCACAACCAGGGAATGTGCAAATGAAAAAAGCGTACCACTAAGTACAGTATCGAAACGAACAAGAACATCCGTTATTTCCTCATTCGCCATAATAGTCGCAGTATCTGTTACCACGGTAAACAACGCGAGATCCACCTGCTGGCATCCCTGGTACTCAGGTTGTGATTGGAAAACTGCCGCCGACCGGGGATCAGGTTTCGCACGCAAGAACAACAGAATAAGCAAAACCGCGATAATGGGCACATCCACAATCCCGAGCAAACCAAAGAGGACACGCCAATCAAGAAACTTGAACTTGCGTTTTCTCGACAAAGACTGCCCAGATGTAGGGATAGAAATAGCAGCTTCCTTCTCAGACACATCCGGCCTTATTTTCTTTCCCGGCAGCAATCTCCCGATCAATCCCAACCCGGAAGCAACGAAAGATGCCTTCTTGACGGGCTGAGCCATAATCTCCCCCGGCTCTGCCCACGTAACATCGGCAGATACCGGCATTTCATCACGGGTCACCGGCAACGAAGACACAGTAATCGGCTGTGAGCGCGCTGTTCGCGCTCGATCAATAAACAAATTGCGACGAGGAGAGGTCTCAGTAGGAGATGGAGCAAACTCAAACGCTGTGGAGGATTCAGCTATAGGGATTTCAGGCTCTTCAACATAAAGGCCTGTATCCCAAGAGGGGGCAACGCTCTCTGATTCTGGCACATCTGATACAGTATAGGAAACAGGCGGCGCAATATCAAGACGGTCCACATCGGGAGATTCCTCAGCGGAAACATCCGTATACAGGGCCTCTTGATCATAAGCAATCTCAACATAAGGAGATTCAGATTGCGCAGAAGAAACCTCACCGGCCTCTTCCACATCGGAATACAAACGCGAAAGCACATCCGGGCCCCAAAGCTCCTCCTCAGGTTCCTCATACGCACCGGGTTCCGGCAAGGGCTGTCCGGACTTGAGAGCCTCCATCGCTAACAGAGCATCTGGATTATCTGGTTCAATCCGCAATGCCCGGCGCAAGCAGTCATATTGCTGCTTCTTATCATCTAAAACGTAAGCCAACCACAGCCAACATAGCGGATTTGCTTGATCCTGGCGGACAGCCTTGAGCAGGAGAGAACGCGCCTGCTCGCGGAAACCAAGCCGGGCGGATTCGACAGCTTGTTCTAGGAGTGGATTATCCATTTGCGCAACTCCTCTCGTACTGAAATAAACAGCACAGATGCGAGATCCATCCTTTACCTATATTACAGCACAAAGAGGTAGAAAACACAAGTGAGGAGTAGCTACAACTTGAGGGAAAACACACCCGTATAGGGTTAAGTTATTTACGTTTACATTTTACGTTTATCTACCAACTTGGGGGAATCGGCCACCAGACAGACTCACGTCCCTTAGCTGCCGCATCCCACGCATCAGCCATCGCCTCAACAGAGCGTTTCGCAGGCGGCAGCAGATCGAACCCGCGCCACTCGCCCGTGCGCGCGCCGGGCAACTGCACCTGCGTATTCCGGCAATACTCATACCAATCTCTAAAGGTATGCCACTGCACATCAACGCCATAGCGCCCCGGTCGCTGCTCCATCGGGGATAAAGGTTCCATCGTATGGCAGGTATTGAGGATCTTCAACCTGGAATGTGGATACATATCATAAATACGCTGCGCTAGGTTAATAGACTGCTGTACAGCCTCCTCATCCTCACCGGGCAAGTTAAGGGAAAAGTAAACGATAATCGGAATGTCGTAGAGATTGACCTCATCGAGTGTGTTAAAGAGTTCAGCCTCACTGTAGCGTTTACCGTTCAAACGTCGCACCCGCTCCGATCCTGAATAAGGGTTAAGCGCGAGGCTTGAATGTTTCATATCAGCCGTGCGGACGAAATCCTTCGTAAAGCCCGATGGTGGAAGCTGAAAGAATTCATTGTAAAGGCCGATTTTGATACCCTCTTTGCGTAGCGTACGGAAAAGCGTCTTCCAATACCGTTCTCCCAGAGCGGCCAAATCATAGGAAAAGCAGACCTGAATCACGTCGTGTTCTATCAGGTGCTTAATCTGATTCACAATCGTTTCCACCGGGACGGGCACCACGCCATCACGTCCGGCAATAGCCTTGTGTGCACTCCGCGCACCGCCACAATACGAACACTCGAAATCACATCCACGCGCCGTCGTGATCCATCGCCCCCGGTACTTGCTGATATCCATGCCCTCCCGGGCCTGGTGAGCAAGTTCCATATCAATAACCAAATATTCGTGAACAAAGTATTCATCCTCGTGTTCCAACCATCCCAGGTCCACAAAGTTGAAATCCGCAAAATCATCAGGCGTTGCGCAGTATGTCCGCGGATTCTCTACCACTTGTCCATGAAGACGATACGTTAAATTGGGAACATCGGAAAGATCGGGCATCACGCCTCGTTCTTCGCGCATCAACGCCTGCGCTAACGCCAACAACGGTCGCTCGGCATCTCCACGCACAATAAAATCGACCACAGAAATATTTTTAATAATCTCGCCAGCGAAAGCAGAGGACGTCAACCCGCCGAGAATAACCCAGGCATCTGGAAGAACTTGCTTTACGACCTGGGCCACATTGATAGCCCCATAACTATGTTCGTACCAATGCAAATCAATGAGTACCATTCTAGCTTCCCGATGATCAGCCAACCATTTTCGGAGGTTGAAATTGCTATTCAATTTTTTCTCTAACGGAAAGTTGATACCCTTGACGGGAATATCATTATCACAGAGCAAGTTGACCAACGCCGGCACGCCCATCGGAATCAAGCCATAAGGTCGTCCAAAATTCTGACGGACGGGCGTATCATAGAGATCTACGGCTTGTTTAGCCGGATGAATATACAGCGCAACAGGGGCTTCGTTCAAAAAAATCCTCCTTCAAGAATTAAAGATTAGAAATGAGAATAAAACTTCAGCAGTATGCCACAGCGATCCTTATGGGAAACGGTCACTATTCATGATTTGTCATTCTTCACCAACTTGGGGGAATGGGCCACCAAGAGTCCTCATAGCCCTGGCGTGCCGCATCCCAAGCATCTGCCATAGCTTCCAGGTCGCGGGCCGCCGGATCGTGTAACATAAAGCCCCGGTGAGCCTCGGTCCGTGCTGCGGGTCCGCCTAATTGGGTATCACGGCAATACATATACCAGTCATTAAAACTGCACATCGTGACCCTGATTGCATATTTCTCAGGGTGAACGGCCATCGGAGATAGCGGGTCCAGAGTATGGCAGGAGCTGAGGATACGCGTCTGCGAAGAAGGGTAAAGTTTACAGATTTCCTGTGCTAACGCGATGGAGTCCTTGAGCGTCTCTCCGGTCTCACCAGGCAAATTCAGGGAAAAGTAGACAAGGGCAAAGACGTTATAAAGGTTGAGGGCATCCAGTACATTGATCAACTCGCTATTGGTAAAAATCTTGCCATTAAGCCGGCGCACACGTTCGGATCCGGAGAGTGGACTGAAGGCCAGGCACGAATGTTCAAGGGCCACAACCTGGGCAAAACGCTTGACAAAGCTCAGAGATGGGAGTTGAAAACATTCGTTGTACAACCCGATCTTGATCTTCCGCTGCCGCATCAAAGAGAAGAAGGTGCGCCAGTAATCATCTCCCAGTTCAGCAATATCATAGGAAAGCGAAGCCTGGATCACGCCATCAGCCACCAGACGTTCCAGTTCATCAACCACGACTTGGGGCGAACGCGGCACAATCCCATCTCGTGTAGCCAGGACTTTGTGCGCACTCTTACAACCGCCACAGTAAGAACACTCATACTTACACCCCCGGGCCGTCGCCACCCAGCGCCCTAGAAATGGATTTGTCTCCAGTGCGGCACGAGCTTTGGGTAAATCCGTAACGAGATATTCATGCACGAAATACTCAGTATGATGGTCAAGAAAGCCCAGATCTACATAGTCCAGCCGGTCAAGGTCTTCCGTATTAGCGCAATAGCTAATAACATTCTCAAGCACTTCAGCATCGCGCCGATAGACCAAGTTTGGAATATCGCAAAGGTTTGGCAGAAGAGTATCACGTGTATCCAGGCATCGCTGCACTAACATAAGAAGGGGTCGCTCGGCGTCCCCCCGGATCACAAAATCAACTGATGGGAAACGCTCAAGAATTTCGCGCGCAAACCCAGAAGCCGTCAAACCTCCCAAGACTACCCATGCATCTGGAAGTATCTCCTTACAGACATTGGCCACACTGATGGCGCCATAACTGTGCTCATACCAATGGAGGTCGATCAGAATCACACGCGCCTGGACCTCCGTCCGCAACCAGTGACGCAGATCAAAATTCCGGTTGAGTTCACACTCCAACGGATAATTAACACCCCGCACCTCAATACCGGCCGCACGAAGGCCATTGACCAACGCGGGTACCCCTAACGGGATAAGCCCATAGGGACGTCCTAGCTGCGCTTCTCGCGTGGACTGTGTTTGCGCGTAGAAGTCGATGTCTTGCTTAGTTGGATGAATATACAATACCTCGGTGGACGGCTTGGGCCGTCCACAACAGTATTTGTATTTCTTTCCACTCCCACAAGGACACGGATCGTTGCGCCCAACATTTCTAACGATCACCGGAGCAGCCCCTCCAATCCTTATAGACAAAACACTGCAAGGCACAAAGCGCCCTGCAGTGTCCTCGATATCACCAACGTCTCTGCCGGCAACAACCGAACTACCACCTCCAACCTTTAAACTACGTCTCAGCAAAAACGCGACTCAGTTCCTCACGAGAGAGAACCTCATTATCGCGATACAAATAACATGAAACCGCCAGATCATGCTCCAACAAAAAGAGATCCGGTGGCATAGAGTCGCAGATGTCCATCTTATGCGGACACCGTGGCGCAAATTTACACCCAGTAATCGACTTAAAGGCCACCTGGCTCTTCTGAATCATCTCCTCGCCTCCTCCCCACACAAGATCAGGATCAGGCCAGGGTATTGACGAGACTAATAGGCGTGTATACGGGTGCTTCGGGCGCCGGATGATCGTGTCAACATTGCCCACCTCCATCACCGATCCGCGATACAGGATAATAATGTAGTCGCTGATGTGATAGGCCGTCGTCAGGTCATGCGTAATGTAAAAGATAGGAATACCTAAATCATGGTTCAACCCACGCAGCGACTTGAGGATCGTCGAACGCAGCGAGGCATCGACCATAGAAACCGGCTCATCGGTAATCAACAATTTCGGCTTCAACAACAACGCGCGCGCCACAGCAATACGCTGGCGCTGGCCGCCACTCAGTTGGTGCGGATAGCGGCCCAACGTCTCCTCTGGACGAAGACCAACCCGTTCGAGCGCCTCTGACATCAACTCACGCCCCATCGCCTTAGAAGTAGCTAATTTGAAGTTCTTGATAGGAATGCTCAGCAGATTATCGACCTTATAGAACGGGTTGTAAACAGCGAAGGGATCCTGAAAAACGGCCTGTATCTCCCGCCGGAACTGAAAACGCATCGTCCTGTCTAACTCGTTCAACGGCTGCCCACGATACAAGACATTACCCAGCGTTGGAGCGTAGAAACCCAACATCAACATTCCCATCGTCGTCTTGCCGCTGCCACTTTCACCAGCGATGGTGATAATCTTTGGAAAGTTCTCAGGTATAGCGAAGGTCATATCATCTAACGCCACAGTGTAATCCGTCTTTCCGCCGAATACCTTAGTTACATTCTTCAATTCAAGTAATGGTGTGTTCATAATTTTCATCTCGACTCTATGCTGTATGAAGGTGACAGGCTACCCAACGCCCTGACTGCACCTCAACGAATTGCGGAATCCTCTCCTTACAAAGATCCCAAGCTTTGGGACAGCGGGTATGGAAAACACACCCCTCTGGTGGATTCAGCAGCGAAGGCGTAATCCCAGGGATGCCACTAAACACCCCTTTGTTCTCCAATACAGGCAAACTCTCGATAAGAAGCTGCGTATAGGGGTGAAGCGGCTCGCGGAATATCCCGCGCGTTTCTCCAATCTCCATCATCCGGCCAGCATACATGACGGCAACCCGGTCTACACATTGTGCCATCAACCCCATATCATGTCCAATCAAGATCATGGATAACCCCAACTTCACTTGCAGCCGGTTGATCGTCTCCATCACCTGACGCTGGATCACAACATCCAGGGCGCTGGTCGGTTCATCCGCGATAATCAAATCAGGTTCCATAGCAATGGACATCGCCACACACACACGTTGCTTCATCCCCCCACTCAACTGGTGGGGGAACATATTGGCGACCTTAGGATCAAGATCTACTGATGCCAATAACTCTTGTACGCGAGCTTTTAACTCATCCCGAGAAAGCACCGAATTATGATCGATCATTCCATCAACCATTTGCTTGTCAATACGCATCACCGGGTTGAGTGAGTTCATTGCTCCCTGCGGGATCATGGCAAGATTACGCAACTTAGTCTGACGCATCTGCTCTTCGGTAAGGGTGACCAAATCCGTTCCATTGAGGATCATTTGCCCCCCCTCGATCTTGCCAGGAGGTTTTATCATACGCATCATCGCCAAAGCCATCGTAGACTTACCCGAACCGGACTCACCCACTAACCCCATCTTCACGCCAAAGTCCATGTCAAAGCTAACATCATCTACCGCCTTGACAGCACCAGCCTCAACGTGATAATAAACTTTTAAGTTCCTAACCTGCAATAATGGCGCGCTCATACCGTCCTCCGAGTTCTAGGATTTGCAAACTCATCCAGCCCGATGGAGAGAAGCAAGAAGGCGATAAAGATTGCAGCAATGACGATCACCGGTTCTATGATCCACCACCAATAGCCTTGTAAGAAGGCATTGTAGTACCGTAACCAGTAGATTGTCATTCCTAACGAAGGCTCCCGCAAGTTGCCAATACCCAACGTTTGCAATCCTAAAGAGCCAAGAACGCCACCATTCACTGCACCCGCCAGGCTGATGGCGAGATACGGCATAAGGTTGGGCATCAATTCTTTGATGATGATCTCCATACCATTCATCCCTGACAACTTAGCCATCATCACAAAAGCGCGTTCGCGCATGCTCATCACCTGCGCTCGGATCGCTCGCGTCGGTTGCACCCAGGCGACGATCGAAAGGATTAGTCCCATTTGCACGACCGACATCTCCTCAGGATTAGGCATCGACGAGGCAATGATGATCAGCAGCAGGAACTGCGGGATCGTCATCAACACATCCACCATAAATTTGACGATCGTATCAAAAATCCCACCAAAATACCCTGTCATAAAACCAAGCACAGTCCCGACACCCAGACCGATACAGCCGGCAATCATACCGATCGAGAGCGTCATCTGCGTGCCATAAATGAGTGTAGGGAGCAGATCGCGCCCCACAGAATCGGTGCCAAAAGGATACTCCTCGGACGGCGCTTGCTTGGGCATCGTGGCCAACGGATAGGCCCCATCTTTGGGGATAAAAAAACCGGCCACCGTCGAAAAAAGCAGGAGTAACAAAAGAAGCAACAACCCACCGCCAAAAGCCGGGTTACGGCGAATATAGTTGACAAAACCCCTAAAACCTTGGCCTCTCTGCATTGTTTAACCTCCTGACGAGTACGAGATGCGCGGATCGAGGAATGGATAGATCAGATCGACGATAAGCGTAGCCACGGCGATCCCCACCACCATAAAAAACACGATGCCGTAGATCAAAGGATAGTCAAGGGCCCTGATGGCGCCGCCTAGACGATTTCCAATGCCGGGATAGCTGAACATGGACTCCACCAACGTAGCACCAGACACAATAAGCCCCAGTTGCATTGCCAGCGACGTGACCTGGGGTAGCAATGTGTTGCGCAGCGCGTAGCGAAAGAAAATACGAGTGCCTTTCAACCCTTTGGCCTCGGCAAACGTAATATAGTCCGCGCCCTCCACAGTAACCATCATGGAACGCATTCCCAACGACCAGCCGCCGACAGAAACCAGCAACATGGATAGGCCTGGCAGAAGCGCGTGATGAGCTACATCAAGCAAGAACGCGGGGTTTGACCACTCCTTGTCCATAGTTGTGGAATAGCCACCACGCAGTGGAAACAACTGCGCTTTGAAAGCCAGATAATAAATAAGTACCAGCGCCAGGATAAAAGCCGGGATAGCCGAGAACGCCGCCAGCGGCGGCATGAGCCATGAAAACCACTTCGACGTCCTGGACCATCCCACCAACGCCCCTACAACTGTGCCGATCACAAACGCGAGAACTGTCGACGTGAACACAAAGCCCAAGGTCCAGAAGATCGTCTGGCTAATAATCGTACTAACCTTCTGAGGATAGTTAACAATGGAATAGCCCAAGTCGAATCGCATAGTGTTCCAGATGTAGGTGAGATACTGCTGCCACAGCGGTTTGTCGAGACCATAGAGCTTCCTGAGGGAATCCCGAAACTCCGCAGCTCCTTCGGATGTAAGCCCCCCGCTGGCAATTTTCTGGTTGATCAACTCTTGCACGGGGTCACGTGGCGCCAACTTCGGGATCAGGAAATTAATCGTAGCTGCGGTAAAGAGTACCGCCACAAGAAAGCCTATTCTCCTGAGCACGTAACTGAGTGGTATGCGCATCAAATACCTCCAATAAATATAATAATAAAATCACATCTCGCTCTCAGGCCAGATCCTGAGACACGTTCACCGGGGTCAGCCAACCTCGAAAATCTGGAGAGGGCAGCGACCCTGCGCCAGCTCCCACCCGCCGACCAGCCCACCACATAGTAGCCACTGACCTCGTTAGAGGCCTTCGCAGCGCTGCGGGAAAATGCGAGGGGGCAGTACTGCCCCCCTCGCTCGCTTACGCAATACGACTACGCCGGGTTTAGACGGGTCAGGGTAATCACGAAGCAATAGTGCCACGGCGCCGTGTTATAGGCGTCGTCCTTGTTGGGCCAGCCGGTCCAATAAGTCGTGTTCATCGCCAACCGGTGGAACCACTCGGAAATCGGAACTTCCGGCAGTTCCGTATACCAGATCTGCATCGCCTTGTCGAAGAGTTCCTGCATCTTCTCGTAGTCATCGGGGGACGTGCGGCTCATCTCCGCAACGAGAGGTTCATAATCCTCGTTCCACCAACGTGTATGGCTCTCGTTAACCACGTTCTCCCCGGTAGGCACGGAATTCTTCTTAGTATACATATCCATCGTAATGAAGGGATCCTTCACGCTGCCACCGTGGCCACGGAAGAACGCCTTCGCGTTCCCATCTCCCATGATCGTCCAGGCATCAGGCGGGTTGATCATTGTGGCATCAAAGCCAGCTTGCCGCAACTGCTCTACCACCACCGGGCCAATGTCGCCGTAAATGTCCACGGTTAGGATTTCAGGCTTAAAGACCTCACCATCCTTGGCAAAGAAGCCATCAGCGTTCTTGGTAAAGCCAGCCGCCGCCATCCGCTCCTCGACCTTAGCCACATCGCGCGTATAGATGGCATCAGCCATCGCCCGCACTTCTGCCGTAGAGTTATCCCGGTACTTAGTCAGGCCGGGGTAACCCGGGAACGGCAGGTTGGTCTTGACGCCCGCGCCGCCATACCCGACCTCCATCACCTGATCGTGGTCAATGGCGTAAGCAAACGCCCAGCGGACATCCGGACTATTGTACGGCTCTTCGAGGGTGTTGAAGAACAGCGAGGTGGGCCACCAGTCCATATAACCGTAGGGCTTCTCCCCAAAGGTGTGGGTCGTAATGTGATCGGCCCCTTGCCCGAAGATCGCCTCGATGGAGGCTGGGCGCAGGTCCAGTGTCACGTCCACTTCATTGTTGATCAACATCTGCGTACCGACTTCCTCACCGGGCCAGCCGAACTGCACGATGCGCTCAACACGCGGCATCTGGTCCACCAGGCCAACGTCGACGGCCCACCACTCGTAGCGGAGGTCAAGGTGCTTTACCTGGCTCTCCATACGGGTGACCGTATACGGCCCAGAATAGACAGGCCACTTCTTGTCCAGATCGAAATATAGGAACTCGCGCCAGTCACCCTCAACCGTTGAGAAGATGTGCTCCGGCACGAGGATGATGCCACGATCAAAGCGACCGGTGCAGCCGGTGAAGTGCCAGCGGGGATTAGGTTCCACAAGCTTGAACTTGACGGTATAGTCATCGAGAGCTTCGACCGAATCCATATATTGGGCCACAAAACTGGAGTTTTCGAGGTCAGGAGACTTCGCCTTGAGGCTACTGTACGTGAAGACAATGTCAGCAGCGTTGAGATCTTCACCATCTGCCCATTTGACGCCCTTACGCAGATACAGCGTACACTCGGTAGCATCATCATTGTATTCGTAGCTCTCGGCAATCCAGGGATAGGTCTTGTCATTGAGCGCGCAATAGTAGAACGGGAACTCGATCATTGCCGAACCAGCGCGCTGGTGCCAGTTGTTAGCATAGAAGTTGCCGATACCGGCAGCGGCGTCCTCTACATCGGAGAACGCATACACTAATGTAGTCTCACGTGTCACCTCGCGAGGCCACACTTGTTCCTCTACAGGCACCGGTTCTGCCGGCTCTGACTTGGGGGTCGCTGTCGGGGGAGCGGGTTGTGCTTCTTCCGTCACTACCGGTTCGTCAGGTTCAGCGCCGCCACCACACGCGACCACAATTGCTCCTGCGGTTGCCAACGTGGAAATGCGCAGGAATTCTCGACGTGAAATGTCTTTCATCTGTCTTCCTCCTTGAGATTATTTAAAGAAACGAGTGAAATTATCATAAATCTATCAGAAAATGTTGTTAATTTTATATTCATATTGTGTATACGACTCACCTCCTCCAGAATACAGTTCTACTATCCCACCTCCTGTATCCGCCGCGTGCTATGGCGCACAATCAACTCTGGATACAAAACACGTTGTTGCACAGGCGTATCCGTGTCTTCAATCAAAGACACCAAATACTCAATACATTGTTTTCCCAGAGCATCAAAATCCTGCCGCACCGTAGTCAAGGGCGGATCCAGGTAAGCAGCCTCATCCATATCGTCAAAACCGACAATAGAAACATCCATCGGCACGCGCAAGTTATGTTCACACAACGCGCGCATTGCACCTAAAGCCATTTTGTCATTACCGGCAAAAATTGCCGTAAACCTTTCACCGCTATTAATGAGCTGTTGGGCCGCGCGATAGCCACCGGCAACCGTAAAGTCACTTTCTACCACGGGGCCGGGGGCAATATTCCTCGATTTCAACATACTATTTAAAGTACGATGGCGCGCGCACGCATCAAAGTTTAATAAAGGGCCACGGATCTCGGCAATACAACGGTGTCCTAAACCCAGTAAATGTGTAATTGCTAATTCCGTACCATATCGTTGGTCAAACACAACAGAAGGCATTTTAGATCCAAATTCAGTACCGAGCAAGACAAAGGGTGTATCTTGACAGATCTCACACAAAACCTCATAACTCAAATGCGGATAGGGCACCACCAACACCAACCCATCCACCATATACGACACAAATTCTTCCACCACCTTGCGCACACTGCTTACAGATAATGAATCGCGGGCCTCTGCGACAGCCATTGTGTAACCCCACACCCTCGACCAGTGCAACATCGACATAATGGGATCCCAAAGATTGTCAAATAAGATAAGTTGTAATGTGTACGAACGTCCCGTCATTAAGACCTGCGCGGCTCGATTTGGGTGATAATCCAATTCACGGATCGCGCTCAACACCTTTTCACGGGTGGGATTGGCGACATGAGGATGCTCATTCACCACACGCGACACCGTCTGGTAGGAGACACCAGCCAGATTAGCAACATCACGTAATGTGGGGCGTTTAGTTTGAACATCAGGCATAATGTTATTATCTTTGTGACCTGTCACAATAAGGCTTTAACTATTATATACAATTTCTGTGTTTAGACAATACCTCCTTAGAGCTGGCACATTTGAAGCCACAGACACTGAATCTGACCTATCCATCAGTTTCCGCAAACCTAAGCCGCAAGAGGTAATCTTGCACTTGAATATCCATCGCTGTTGCAGGTAACTCAGCTTTACAGTAAGGGCCATCATAATGATCAAATCCGGTAATGGGTTCTACGACACCATTCCGCAGCAGATCCCCATCCCAATTGAAAGCCAGGGTCTCACCGCGCAAGGTCTCACACTGCACACGCAATCCCTGAATATCCACTGTCAACGCTAAAGTCTTTTCTCGAAAATCCTCAAAACTACCATCCAATGCTGCGCGTCCCGTATAACACAGCCATACATTTTCCTGCCCATACGAACGCAACTCCCGATACGCACTAGGTCCCAATTTCACAAGATCCAGTCCTTGCGCGGCAAAAAGGGCCAGATACCCCTCTCCTTTGCGTGCGAAAGCCCAAGCACTCCCATCCGGGCGTTCCTGAAGTGCATATTCATCGAAGGCATAGGCCGGGAAATAGGCATGCGTAAAGCCCATCCAGTCATCCGCCGGGAGTTTGTGCAACGCAATGAGGGCATCTTTCCATTGCGCCACCCGTGGGAGAATATAGTTGCCGTGCCAGAAATTGGGACGGTGCGCCCCTTCTTCACTCATACAGGGAGGATGCGTCACAAAAACTACGGCATTGTGATCCAGCGTCGCTTGCCAGATATGCTGCTGATAGCCATACTCTCCCGGATGATAGTCTTGCGCCGAGCACAACATCGCATCCGGTGTCTTGTAAGTCACCTTGTTCACTTCGTTCCCATCTTCGCTGATGATATGTCGTTCACGATGCCACATTTCTTCGGGCAATTCGTTGGCGATTAAGGTAATGTGCGTGGGAAGTTTATATGCAGAACAAGCCAGACCTACTACTCCCCGAATGCTCGGATTGAAAACCCCCAGCCCCCATAGCAAACGGCCGATACCCGATGTTGCCTCAAGCTGCGCCCCCTTGATCAGGCGGGTATAAGTGCGCCCGTGCGTGGAGCCAAAAACACCCTTATAAGAATTTACGGCCATCGTGAACAACATTTTGTCCATCACCACGGCCGCTAACTCCACCACCTCTTGATGCTCCGCAAGGTCAACCAGGTGAGATAATGCCAACAGATCTTCTTCAAAATAGCAATTGGAATCCCACTCGCTAAACCCGTACATCGCGCGCCGCTTAAGCCATGTCAAGGCCAGTGCCTCACCCTTTTCTCGATGCCATGCTCCATTTTGTGCTACATTGGAGAACACTGCATCAGGATACAATTGCCCGGCCAAAATCTCACATGTGTGAAAGAGAATACTGTGATTTTCTGTCGTATAACACATCGCGTCGCGCCCCGGTTCATCGTGCCAATACTTAAAATTAAGCACACACTCCTTGAGCGGCTGCTTTAGGCTTTCTGGAAATGCAGGGGCATCCATATAACGATACATGACACCCAACAACCCGGTCAGATAAAAATCACTGCAATCCCCGCGCTGGTTAATCCCGGCTATTGTTCTCAACACTAATTCAGTATCCAGTTCATCCCACCGCTCCAGGGCCATTTTCGCAATTTCAGCGAATACATTCTCCTTACGCTCAGCAGCATACTTCAAGGCCTCCGCGCGCCGTTCATCACAAGTCCCGTAGTATGTATCGGAGTACCTGGAATCTAATACAAAAATCGGCATTTTCCACTCATAACGGATATCATTTCCGTAGTACTCCTGCGGGATCGGACGCAAGACAACGTAATATTGCCGTTCCCACAATCGGAAGCCGTGCCCTACATCCACTACCTCACCAGGCTTAGCCTCCAATTCGCCGCTAATGTGAGTTCGTCCGAGGTCATCTTGTACCTGGTATTGGTAATTTCCACGTGGAGACAGATCATCTGCCCAACGCAGGTTAAACTTTGCACCCCGGCAATTAACTTCTTCCTCCAGATAAGATTGGGAAAAGACACGCTCATACATCATCCGCCGGGCAACACGTTCCACAGATGTAGGAATCCGCACCTCAACGTCCTCATCATCCACACCGACCAGTTGCAGTGCCATCACATAGGGACATTCACGCGCCGCGACCTCCTCGAAACGCACCAAAATCTCATTTCCCTTCCCGCTTTCATCATTTTCGCGCAATGTTGCAGTGAAACTTACACGCGCGGGATCTTGATGCTCGAAGTGTTCGTGCCGGTGAACATGCTCACCGTTGACCCACACATCCGCGGGGCCATTGGTCGTCAGAATGAAGGTTACTTCCTGCCCATCCCATACACTGACCTGCGCATAAGCCCATGAACGCAGATAGGTCCAGGTATGATAAAAGGTCGATTGATCCACAAAGTGATCGTCCAGACATCGTACATAATGCCAGGTTAATTCTGTATCCCCAAGCGTAAAAGACGCACGGTCTACAGGAGTTTGCACAATGCCCGACGCAATTTCGTAAAGCTCACGCGTAACCTGTAACTTACGCGCACACTCGCCGGCCCGCCCGATTACACCCTCTACACCAACAACAGGAACCTCCTGTGGCCCAGCGACCAGCCAGTTGTGAATAAAGCCCTGATGTAACTCATACTCAAGGTAAGATATCATAAAAAGTGAACCCCCATATAGAAATTAAAGATTAGAAATTAGAATTGATAGGTATTCTCATACTACAACTTGCGACCTAAAAACGACAAACCATTTGACTCAATATGCAAAAATATAAAAAAAGAATCCGCTCACTTTAATTGCAGTGTCAACGCCACCACAGATAAAGGAGACAAAGCAAGTATTGCCATAGCACCCTCAAGAGTGATATCGGTAAATGGACGAGCGACGACGACATTCGGCATCTCAAAAGTATTTGCGGCTCTCGCGTCCGGACCGGTCAAACATTCGGCGCACTCGAAAGCCGTCAACTGCCGGTCTGCAAGCTGAATCTGTACAGTTGCAATCTCGTTTTGGCTACGATTGGTCAGGAAGACATGTAGGCGACCATCGCCCAAAATCGCACTGGCATCAATGATAGATACCTCTCCATACGTCTTGCTTATATAGGTAGGTCCGTTGACCACAGGTTGTAAGGCAATTCCCTCACGGCGGCGCGAGAACATCTCAAACGGATAAAAAATCGACTGCAAGAGTAGGTCATCGCCGCGCGTCAACACTGGCGCGATCACATTAACAATCTGGGCAATGTTGGCGATCTTCACTACATCTGCGTGGCGAATAAAACTATGAAGAAACCCCGCCACGACCAGCGCATCTTCCAGATTGTATACCTCTTCAATCAGATGCGGCGCAAACTTCCCCTCACCATCCATCTGGTGATTTTTATACCACACATTCCACTCATCAAAGCAAAGATAAGCACGTTTTTTACTGCGGCGTTTCGCCTGCACAAAACGACATACCGCGTCCATCTCTTCGATCTGCCGGTCAATTGAATTCGTAACCGCCAGGTAATCCGCCGTATCCTCATCGTGATTGCCCACATAGCGATGCAGACTTACATAATCCGCCAACTCTCCCAGGTAATCAAGCACCTGACGATCCCATTCCATGTAAGTCGCCATCCCCACACCACACGACCCACAGGCGACCAATTCCAGGGAACGATCCAGATCCTTCATCATCTTCGCAGCCTGCTGTGCGCGGATAGCATATTGATCGGCGGGAACGTGTCCCAGTTGCCACGGGCCGTCCATCTCATTCCCCAAGCACCACAGCTTCACTGCGTGAGGTCGCGCACTGCCGTTGGCTGCGCGCATATCAGCATACCGGGTCCCCGACGGAGCGTTGCAATATTCCACCCAATCGCGCGCCTCCTCCGGCGTCCCTGTACCGAGATTAACCGTGAGCATGGGCGTCCACGCCATCTTGTGACAAAGTTGAATATATTCATCCGTGCCAACCTGATTGGGTTCAAGGCTCTGCCACGCTAGTTCACGCACTTTGGGTCGTTGCGCGCGCGGGCCAATCCCATCCCGCCAATGATAACCAGAGGCGAAATTTCCCCCAGGATACCGCATCGCCGTCATCCGCAACCGTTTCAAGGCCACAAGCACGTCGGTGCGAAATCCCTGCGCATCGGCATGGGCACATTCGGGGTCGAAAACCCCCTGATACACTGCGCGCCCCATGTGTTCCAAAAAGCCACCAAATATACGAGGATCTACCTCGCCAATTTGAAAATCAGTATGTAGTATGATATTTGTAAGTTGCGTATTATTCATATCAGTTTCCCCTTTTACCCCACACAAGGTTTAAATTTGCACAACACATCCTCTATCGCCGGACCAATCACCTCAATCTCTTCCAGATGATGGGTTCCCAATCCGGCCTGCGCCGCAAGAGCCAGGTGATTGTCACTACGCACAAATGGCGCGGTCATCGCTGCCGCCGTGGGATCAAACCCCATCGCGGCGGTCGCGACCGCATCCAGCGCGACAACATTCTTACCTGCAAACATCACGCCCGGCTCTAACGCTCTCAACGTCTCCAACCAGGGGCCTTCTCCACCTTCTACCGTTTTGATACCATCAATCAAACCCAAATGAACAGGACGTGCCTTATTCAATTCTACAATAATGCGAGGCACGCGATAGCCGGCCTCTTCTTCAGTAGCGCCGTGAAACGCAGAGCGGTTCCCATCTTTTAAGCTAAGACGATAAAAGCGCATGGGAACTAATCCCACCAGATTCTTCATCGTGTGCGTGACGCCACATGTCCAGTGCCCCTTCATCTTGGAAACAGACATAAAGGCATCCACCTCTTGCAGAATAGGGTTCAACGTAAACCCCTTGTAAATACCCCCACCACCAGGCACCGGTACATCCACGTAATCCGAGTAGGGATCGGCGGCATTCAAGTCAATAAGAGTCGCGCCCAACTCTTTAGCAACGTCCGTATATCCCCACGAGACATAGGAATCCCACTGGTAAACGGCCTCCACAATAAATAACTCTTTCGCGCCTGCGTCTAGCACAAGCTGCCCTAACGCCCGCACCACCTCTGGATGTGTCACAAAGGATTCCACTGCCGGTTGTCCCGCCGCTTTCATATAGTATGTCCCTCCGGTCAAGTTGGTCTTGATCGCTACCCGATCTCCAGGACGGACTATATCGCCTAAGCCTCCCAACCCATCCAGCATCGTGCGCACACGATCATAAAGCACCTTGGGTTCATAACTCGTGGCTTGAGAAATAGCAACTTGCGCGCGTTTATTAGAAGATGACACCGCCTGCGTCGGAGTTGACACAACCTCTGTCACCACAACGTTGGATTGAACGGCCTCCGTTGCTGTAGGAACTACCAGGGGCGGCGCTGCAGTTGGCTTACTTGTGCAGCGGGTCACCAACCATCCCGCCGTTGCCGCTCCTGTCGTCCGTAAAAAATCGCGTCGAGACAAAGTTTTATGACTATGTGACTTTATCTTCTTACTCATCCTCCCCTCCCCAGAAAGATGCCATTCAACCCTCCAGATAGCTACGTCATTGCTAGCGTCCCGGAAAATACATAGCCTAAGTTGCTACCTAATCAGGTAGCAACTTGAGTTACATAAGATAGTTCTCAAACGAGACAATACGAAAAAGAACTAACTCATTTAGCAGTACAAAATCACACAAAACCAACCTCTTAGGGTTTATATAGTAACGCGAAATTACCGGTTGGCAATGCCCCACGAATCCATCACGAACTACGCATCATGTTTCACTTTTATTCAGGTATCAATGCGGTGAGCAATGCCTCATTCCAGCGCCGTAGATCACGATCATATACACCAAATCCCGCGCCAAATTCCCAATAGGACCAAGAAAAGCCGCGACCCTCAGCTTCCTCGCGCACAAATGTCGTCCATCTCACGCGAGATGGCATATCCGCCGTACTATACGCGCCGAATTCACCCATCCATAATGGAATATTACGTTCCTCACTCCATGCTGCTGCCCTATCAAGCAAACTACCGATCTCCTTTGGGCCGGCCGGATTACTGTCTGACGGCGAACCATTATACCGGATCAACCAAGTCCGCGCCCATTCTACCTTGCGGGTTGCATCCGCTATTTCAACTTTGGTCTCAGGCGGTCCCGGCCACACTATTCCTAAGGTTTGCACTTCTGGGCCTCCCCACTCTGCACCCTGGTGGGTGAAAAGATAAGGTTCGTAAAAATGGAACGTTCCGATAAGATTCGATTCTCCCGCAGGCGGGTCAAATGCCGCCAGCCCATCGATCCCATTCCAATCCGCCCCACCGGCAACAAGTGTGTGATAAGCATCAATCTCCCGGATGGCCGCTACCGTGTCGGCGAATAGTATATTCCAGCGATTGGCATCTAAATTGCCATGGGGTTCATTCAATGGCTCAAAGTAGAGCGTGTCTGGCCGATCCTTATACCGCGTGGCAATCTGCTTCCACATCTCGATAAACCGCTCGCCGTGAGTGTCAGGATCTTCAAAGATTTCATCATAGTGATGCATATTGATAACCACATTCAAGTCCTGCGCGTGAGCATGCTCAATCACCCAGTCCACCCGCGCAAAAAAGTCCTCATCAATTGTATAAGGAGATTCCTCAAGCGCGTGCGCCGACCAACGGATGGGCACGCGGATTGTATCAAATCCCGCTTCACCGATAAGCACAAAAAATTCCTCTTCAAGCGTCATTCCCCATTCACCTTCCTCAGGGGCTTCCAGCGCGTTCCCCAGATTCACACCCCGCCCCAAACGTTGCGCCTGTGCATGGGGATCCAACGGCCCCTGGGGACGCGAAACACGTTGACAACCCAGAAATATCAACCCAACTAAAAAGAGAATTAATGTTCTTCTGATCATCACAACCTCCTGCGCAAATAACAACAACGAATTAAAATAAGGAACGAATTATACTGTGACATTATTCGTTAAGTATACGACTTTATACTTTTTGTCCAGTCATCCTCTTAACATCTAATTTTATACCATAGTACAAATTTACACTTGACAACAAAAATAAACCATAGTACAATAAAAGTAATCACCATTTACGAGGGAATGTATGGATATAGATTCACTGCGCGAACGGAAGAAACAGAGAAATAGAACTTGCATACTCAATGCAGCCCTCCACCTATTCCAGACCCAGGGCTTTGACACGACCACAGTTGACGCTATCGCGGAAGCGGCCGAGGTTTCACGGAGTACCTTCTTCAACTACTTCCCCACCAAGGAAAGCCTGCTCAACGAAATTGCCGCCGAGGAATTACAAGGGTTGGAGGAACAGGTTGCGCTCAAAATGGCACAGGAACCGAGTGCTGTCGCCAAAATCCGCTACGTAATGCGCACCCTGGCCGGCGACACGGTGGCCTTTTTGCAGCTCACGCGCTACATCCTGATCGAAGCTATGCTCCATCCCACCACCACCCCTTCTCCTAATATTCACCTGGATAGTCTACTACATCCTCTGGTACAACAGGCACAGATACTGGGGGAAATTCGCGCCGATCTCGATCCGCACCAAGTCACCGGGGCCATCATCGGCATCTACCTCCACGCATTCTTCCGGTGGATCAGTGAAGAAGGCAATTTTACGCCGGAAGCAGCAACAGAAGTAGAAACCACAGTAGATATGCTGTTTGAGGGGATCGCAGAATCAGAATATAGGCGCTAGGAGTCCAATAATGAACAAAACACTCAAGAAAATGTTTGCGTATCTCGCGCCGTACCGGACGCAGTTTATGATCGGTCAAATTGCGATGTTGCTCAGTGCAGGGACCGGCTTGGCATTTCCGTGGGCCGTGCGCAGCGTATTCGACACGCTGTTCACGGAACAGACGACGCGCACCTTATTCATCGCTATTGGAGGATTGGCCGGCGTCTCTCTTGTACGGGAATTCGCCAATTATCTAAAAAACTACACCCTGGGTCACGTCGGACAAAACATCATCCGCGACTTGCGTGCCGCTATCTATGAAAAACTGTTACAACTGTCGCTGGATTACTATGACCATCAGAACTCCGGCGATATTGCCTCCAGCCTCACTAACGATATGAACCTCCTCCAGCAGGGCCTCTCCTCCGGCCTAACGTTTGTGTTGCAACAGGTGATTTCCCTCATCGCGGTCGTCGTACTCCTGCTGCGTCTCGATCCTATTTTAACTCTAACCGTCTTCGGTACGATGCCGATCATTATGCTCATTTCCAAACGAATGGGACAGAAGGTCAAAGCCATCTCCAAGAATACGCAGGAACGGCTCGGGTATCTGATGAACATCGTCAATGAAAGTATTTCCGGTATTGACATCATCCAGGCGTTTGTACTGGAGAACTTTGCCCTGGGGATGTTCCGCGACGAAAATGATCGGATTCTCAACACCTCGCTCAAAAGCATCAAAATCAGCAGCAGCACGCATTTGATTATCGGCCTGCTCAACGCGATCTTTTTGCTCGTTGTCATCGGGTTAGGTGCCTATCGCGTAGCGGGCAATTACCTCAGTTCCGCAGATCTTATCGCCTTCATCCTCTATTCCGAGATGGTCGCCGCTCCTATTTCCGTGCTTTCCGGTGTCTATATCGAAATCAACAAAGCCATCGCCGCCTACCAACGCATTGAGGCTATTCTGGAAACCCCCAATGAAGCACAAAGCCACTCCCGGCTCCAGGCCCCGGCACAGGTCAAGGGCGAGATTGCCTTCCAGGATGTGACTTTCTCCTACAATGGAGATACCCTCGTACTCAGCGATATTAACCTCACCATCGCGCCCGGCGAGACCGTGGCCCTGGTTGGGCCAAGTGGCGTGGGCAAATCCACACTAGCCAAACTCCTGCCGCGCTTCTATGATCCCTTAGCCGGGAAGATTTTATTGGACGGGGTGGATATCCAAACCTGGGATTTGAAATCTCTGCGGCAACATATTGCCATCGTCCCCCAAAACACCTATCTATTCGGCTTCAGTATCCACGATAACATCGCCTGTGGCAATCCTACCGCTACCGAAGATGACATCGTCCGCGCCGCGCAACTGGCGGATGCCCACGACTTTATCCTTGACCAGCCACGTGGTTACGATACCGAGATTGGCGAGCGCGGCGCGCGCCTCTCCGGGGGGCAACGACAACGTCTCGCCATCGCGCGGGCCTTCCTAAAAGACCCGCGCATCCTTATCCTCGACGAAGCTACCTCTGCATTAGACACTCATGCCGAGCGCAAAGTTCAACATGCCCTCGATAAACTGATGCAGGGGCGCACCACGCTCATCATCGCCCATCGCCTTTCCACTATCGAAAACGCGGATAAAATCGTTGTCCTCAAAGATGGAGGCATCCTGGCGACAGGCACACACCGGGAACTATTGGAAACATGCGCGTTTTATGGAGATCTGTACCGGAAGCAATTTGAAAAGGCGCAGACGTGAAATATCCACCTAAAACTCGGGACGGTTCAAGTTACCTTTACACTTTATGCCCTATCAAGCGTAAAGGTAAAAAGCAAGGTTTCTGATCCTTGCCTAAAACCCTATCCCCTCCAGCCAGGCACAACACAGCGACGACCACGTTGCTATATGCGCATCCTCTTCTGCCAACCCTAATCCGTGTCGCCCATGAGGGTAAATATGCAACTCTACCGGGACCCCATGTTTGTGCAGCGCAAGGGCGAATAGCAAACTGTTCTCCACAGGGACACTCGCATCGTCAGCCGTGTGCCAGAGGAATGCTGGCGGCGTCTGCTCGGTCACCTGCAACTCCAGCGACATCAACCGCATCATCTCTTCAGAGGCATCCAACCCTAACAGATTATGAAAACAGCCCCGATGTCCGAATTCCCCTGCCGTAATGACAGGATAGCACAAAATCAGTGCATCAGGACGGCAACTAACCTCATCCAGCACATCCCCAATATTGAGTTCGGGAAGAGCATAATGCACGCCCAGGCTGGCGGTCAAATGCCCTCCTGCCGAAAAACCCAGAACAGCAACATGTTCTGGATCAACCTGCCAGGCAGACGCATTAGCGCGAATCAGGCGCAATGCGCGCGAAATATCCAGCAGCGGCGCAGGATGCCGGTGCGGGACGACACGATAATACACGACAAAGGCGTGAAAGCCACATGCATTAAAACGACGGGCAATAGGCTCCGCCTCGTGCGGAGCAAGATGAGTATAGCCGCCTCCCGGACAAACCAGCACTGCGCCACGCGGCACAGCAGTCTCAACCGGGTACAAGGCCAACCAGGGACAAAAATCATCCTCGGGTGATGAATGTGGCGGCGACTCAGGCCACAACCATAATCGCTCAGGAACAGTACCTTCTAACATCAATCTACCTCCTCGAAAAACGCAAATTGGCAAATCGCAAATTGTAAAAACCCTTGGGAATTGGTTTCTTCTTAAATTTCCATCCTAGCTACCGGACACTTTTTATTGGGGTAACGTATCTACTTCAAAAGTTACACTTTGAACTGGATTGCGCAGCTAAAGCCGCCGGAAAAGAGAGTATTTTTTGATTTCGAGCTACGCTCGAAATCAAAAAATACCTACTTAAAAGCGATTTTAGTCGCAAAATCCAACCTAATTGCGGCT
>JAFGFI010000142.1 GCA_016931185.1 Anaerolineae bacterium | reverse complement strand
GAGTGGACTTCCCGGAAGGTTGGGTTCAACAACAACCTTCCGGGAAGCACGCAGTGGCAGCCCCGTAGCTTCCCGGAAGGAAAATCGTACTTGCAAAACTTTGACGCCCACCCGGCAAGGCTGTGCTCTTTTCTCAGTTGTCAATTTCACAAATTTAGTGTATTCTTACTTATAAGCCTGGGAGAGGTTTAGCGATTTTCTTCAAACGTAAGTGGGATGCACGTCTTAATTATTTGAGTCAGTTTGTCAGTGGGATTATTTCTTACTCATACTTTCACTTTATGGAAAGTTGAGCACCAAAATCCAATCTTATGTTAGGAGGAGATCGATGAATGTGTTGTTGATTTACCCGGAGTTTCCAGATACGTTCTGGAGTTTTAAGCACGCGCTGAAGTTCATACGCAAGAAAGCCTCATTTCCACCCTTGGGTATTTTGACGGTGGCTGCGTTGTTACCGCCAGAGTGGAATATGCGCCTGGTAGATTTGAATGTGACCCATCTTACCAGACAGGACCTGGAATGGGCCGATTATGTGTTTATCAGTGCGATGGCCGTGCAACGTGAATCGGTGCAACAGGTCATCCAACAATGCCAACAGGCCGGCGTGAAAACCGTAGCAGGAGGCCCTCTTTTTACCGGTGAGCCGGAATTGTTCGATGCTGTGGACTATCTTGTGCTGAATGAAGCAGAACTAACGTTGCCTATGTTCCTGGAAGATTTGGCACAGGGGTGTCCCCAACATATCTATACTACATCAGAATTCCCTGATATCCGCAAGACTCCCATCCCGTTATGGGAGCTCGCCGATCTGCGGCAGTATGCCACAATGAACGTGCAATTTTCGCGTGGCTGCCCATTCAACTGCGACTTCTGCAACGTGACCGCGCTTTTTGGACATTACCCGCGTATTAAGACCGCCGCGCAAATTATCGCCGAATTGGATAGCCTTTATGATTTGGGGTGGCGGGATGCTGTCTTCTTTGTAGACGATAACTTTATCGGCAATAAACGTTATCTTAAATCCGAATTATTGCCCGCGATTATCGAATGGCGCAAGGACAAAACAGGCTTCCTTTTTCATACGGAGGTTTCCATCAACCTGGCGGATGATGATGAATTAATTGACTTGATGGTTCGGGCCGGGTTTACCAAAGTCTTTATCGGTATTGAGACCCCAGATGAGGACAGCCTTACCGAATGTCACAAGAGACAGAATAAGGGCCGCGATCTGGTTGCCGATGTCAAGCATCTTCAACGCGCAGGTTTGCAAGTGGATGCGGGTTTCATCGTCGGCTTTGATCATGATAACCCCTCCATTTTCCAGCGCCAGATTGATTTCATCCAGAAAACCGGGATTACAACGGCAATGGTAGGTATCCTGCAGGCTCTGCCCGGCACGAAACTCTATGAACGGATGAAAAAAGAAGGGCGATTACAGGGTATTACATCGGGTGACAATGTCAACGGCACCACGAATATCATCCCCAATATGGGCATCGAAACCTTGCATGAGGGTTATAAGTATATTATGGAGCATATTTACTCGCCCAAATACTATTATGAGCGGGTCAAAACATTGTTGCGGGAATACAAACCTCCGGAAATCCATGCTCCCTTGACGTTTACTTACATTATGGCCTTTATCCGTTCTATCTTCCGTCTCGGCATCTTTGGTAAAGAACGGCGTTACTACTGGGATCTCTTACTGTGGACATTGTTCCGCCGTCCCTCTCTGTTTCCAATGGCCGTCACCCTGGCAATCTACGGCCACCACCTGCAACGGATGTGCGAGCTACACATTATGTGAAGGGCAAAAAGCCAGGTTTCGGAGCTTTGCCCTTAATGAGACGAAAATTTACAGTTTAAAGACCGAGAACTAGAGGGACGTTTTTTCGAGTTCGGACGTCGCCCGAACTCGAAAAAACGTCCCCTGTTTACTTTTGGGCCTGGTGTAAATGTGATAACCCTAAGGATTTCACCTTTGCCTATCCTCATTGGGTAAAGGTATGGTAGAATATCCAAAAGCCAGTCACATTACGTAGGGTAAAATAGTCCAGGCTTGTTAGGGGGTCTAACCTGAATATTCACACAATCAACCGGCGATGTATGATAAGTATACTTAGCCTATTATGCATATTTCTCCTCGCCCGACCTGTCGCCGCGCAAACCTCTGACGGGCCACAGGTTACGGTCACATTTCCCTGGGATGGATATCTTCGCGCGCCGGGGTGGACGGAGCTACAGATCACGCTCCTTAATGAAGCGCAGGACTGGGAGGGGCAATTACAGATTACGGATAAAGACAATCTGGTGACTTATCAACACACGCTCTCGCTTCCTGCACATTCGCGCAAATATTATCGTATTCCGGTCTTTTTGAAAGACGTTACACCTCTCCAAATCGCTTTGCTCGGCGACCCGGATGTCCGTACCCGCGATGGTTTGCAACAAACGCTTATACAACATTTGAAGACATTCTATGAAAATGACCGTGTGTGTGTGTTAGTCGCCCCCGTGGGACAAACGCGGAGCATCCTTGAGGATTGTGCCCAGCAATTGTGGCTCCAGGACGTGACTACTTTACCGGAGAGTGCTTTAGCCTGGGATGTTGTGGATGTCCTGATCTTCAATGATATATCTACATCTGGACTGACCATTGCGCAACAAGAAGCCCTGTTGAGTTGGGTGAGTATGGGAGGGCATTTGGTCCTTGCCGGTGATGCCTTACTCCCCCAGACGTTGGCAGGGCTGCCAGACAACTTACAGATTGCCACGCTTAATCCCGTACAGATCGTGGATCATTTAAACTTAAAGGGTATTCAGCTTAATAATCAGGCCATCGTTCCTCTTACGCCTGCGCCAGAAGCGCAATATCTCCTGGAAGCCTCAGTAGATAATATAACCCTCACACTCGCCGTGCAGCAAAGGATCGGGATGGGCAAGGTTACATTGATGGGTATAGATATGGAGCGGTTTGTCACTATGTCCGGGTATACGCCCTTTTGGAGCGATGATTCCATACCGGCACTTCAATATCCCCTGACGCATCAAGCTTTTTCGTCCAGTGCTATCCCTGTCCCCTACAAACTGATGCAAATTCCCGCGTCATCGGCGCCGGCTTCCTGGCTTTGGATGTTGGTTTTTCCTTTGTACATATTGCTTATGGTTCCCGGCACGTTAATCATCGTGCGTCGCCTGCAGCGCCCAGTACTCGCCTGGGTGTTGCTCCCTATCTGGATTGTGCTGGCACTGGTTATTTTGTCCCTCATTCTCAATGGAACCTTTTCCAGGACGTTTCCCCTGGTTAATGAGATTGCAATCATCACCGTGCCCGGCGAGGATTTGCCGGCTCGTGTTGTGCAGGGAAGCGCGATCTATGCACCCCGATTTCGTACTTTGACCTGGAAACACCCTGGAATTCCCCGTCCACTCTCAGGGGCATTCTATTTTGAGAGCTGGTATGGTGATGGGGAGCCCTATCCGGTCACGGTTACATATCCAGAACAAGCTGAGACGCTCACCCATATTGAGACACAAAATCCGGTAGGTATTATTACTTGGGGTATTGAGGGTATCTATACACCCCCTGCCGTTCACGCGCAGCTCGAAATCCAAATTGAGGATCATATCCCCACTATTGTGGGGCAGATTGAGAGTGAGGTTACCCTACACGAGGTGGTGCTTATGTTAGGTACGGAAGCTCAACTGCTGGAGATAACTGATGTTGTCACAGAAGGACTTACTATCTCAGTTTTTAAGCCATTGGATACACTTGCCCAAACTGGAAATCGTATAGAAAATTTCTGCTCAAGCCTTACACAAATGAATTATTACGCAGTGCCTACTAAGTTTCCAGAAACCCTTTCTAAAACCACGACAAATGTCTGTTTTCTAACAGGTGTTATGGATGAAGTTCCGTTCTCCGGTCAGGAAAACGCGCCATTTATAAATAGCGTGGGCACTCGCATAGGCAAGAGTTGCCTTGTTTATACGATACCCTGTCCTTCTGTTCCCAGCAATACAAGCACATTGCAAGTGCCGCTCCAGATTGCCCTTGATGAAATAGAGAATGGGTGGACGGACGAGTCAGGTTCTACCTACATCTCATTGCCGCATACGACGCTGCGCTTCGTTCCCCTGGATTTCTTGCCGGTACAGGACGTCTATTCTTTTACCTTGACGCTTGAGCCACCTTCATGGATGGAGGAAAGCAGTGTGTCAACCACGCCTCCCACACTTACAGATCTCTCGTTATGGGATTATGAAAGTGAACTCTGGATCGCACAGACTATCCCTGCGCTAACAGTTCCCTTGATGATCAAGAATCTTACTCAACCACGTTTCTTCGATCCAGAACAAGGGATTCGAGTTCGCCTCACGCCGGATGTGAGCGCGGAGTTAAAAATTCTTATCACAGTAGAAGGCACAGTGCAGTAGGGCAGGCCTTCTCATTTGTCGGAAGTGATAAATAAAGGACGATTATGAAAGCATTTGGAATACTATGGCAAGCTCTCAAAAATTATTATGAAGAACTCTTATATCTGTTGTTAATGGGGTTTCTCACCGTAATCGCTTGTGTACTTATTCTCCCCGGCCCATTGGCGATTGCCGGATTATGGTTTGTGGGACACAGGATCATACGTGGATATGGAATTAATTTTCGCACGTACTGGCAGGGGATTAAAGAATATGGACTTAAAACGTATCTTGTCGTCTTGATCGTGGTTGGCGTTTACTTGATGCTTTGTATGAATTTGTGGTTTTATAGTACCTCGCAGATTTCACCTATATCCAAAGATGTGGCAGTGTGGATCACCTCGTTCTGGGGACTGGCTGCCATTCTATGGACAGGCATTATATTTTATTTTGAAGCTTTTCTTATTGAACAGATTGAACCTAAAATCTCGGTTGCATTACGCAACAGTGTGGCCCTTGTGCTAATTCATCCCTTCAGCACCCTAATCTGGCTGGTATTTCTTGCCCTTGTCGTGGTGATTTCTGTCGTTATTCCTATCTTGTTAGGGTTAATCCCTAGTATGTTTGCGATCCTTAGCCTGACGGCCACCCGCACCTTGGTTAAGGATATCGTACAGAAACAAGAACAAATGAAAGATGAAGCGCGAACTGAGGCAACGGGCGAGATCGTTCAAGATACTACAACAGAAATGATGGAAGAAGACGCAGACGTGAAACGTGATGTGTGAAACGTAAGAAGCTTGTTACGTTTTACGTGTTGAAGCTTTTGCTTATTTATGAAGAGGTATCTATGTCATACACATATCCATATCCACGCCCCGCCTTAACGGTGGACATTGTGCTGTTACGACCGGGGGCAACCGGTCTGGAGATCTTGCTCATTCAGCGTGGGCATCCGCCCTTTGCCGGACATTGGGCTTTGCCCGGTGGTTTTGTTGATGAGAATGAACCGCTGGAAACTGCTGCGCTCCGCGAGATGGCGGAAGAGACGGGTGTACACCAAGCTAATCTATACCAGGTTGGCGCGTTTGGCAACCCCGGACGTGACCCGCGCGGTTGGACGGTTTCCGTGGCTTACCTGGCTTGGATGAATGATGACGCCACTATCGCTCGAGCAGGCGATGACGCGGCTGCTGTGCGCTGGTGGCTCACAACGGATCTCCCGCCCCTGGCATTTGATCACGGGGATATTATCCACTCAGCACTGCAACAATTCAAATCGCTCGCACCCGTGCCGCTTCAAACATCAGCACCGCCGCGGCAATCGCCGCATTGAGGGAATCTACCCCTGGTGCCATCGGAATATAAACATAACGCGCGCCCGGTAAAGATCTGGCTTCATCCCCCGCACCCTCTGCTTCACCTCCGATGATGAGGGCGACCGGACGCTGCCAATTGACCGCGCTATAGGCTGTTCCCTGACCTGCCTCTGCAATCCAGATATCGACCTCTGTTACCCGGTCGGCAATCTCATCCCATGTCGCCTGGAAAAGCGGAACATAAAAGTGTGCTCCCATCCCGGCCCGCACTACTTTGGGATTGGTAAAATCTACTGTGCCTGGTGGCAATAACACCGATGAGACCCCCGTTGCCCAAGCTGTGCGCAGGAGTGTGCCCAGATTCCCCGGATCACGGATCCCATCAGGAATTAAAATGAAGGAGGGGATATAGTCAACAGTTTCCACCGGTTGTGGGATAGGAAGCACGCCGAGGATTCCTTGAGGCGTATCCGTATCGGACATTGCTGCCATTACGTCTTCGGGTACACCCCACACAGGAATGGCACGTTGCATCAATGCTGCTATCATAACTTGTCCCTCAGCACTTGCGGCATAAATCTCAGTATAGAAGGTTTCCACTATGGGTAACCTAGAGCGAATCGCTTCCTGCATCAGACGCGCGCCTTCTACCACCATCAGCATCTCGCGAAAACGACGGCGGGTGCTGCGCTGTAACGCACACACCCGCCGCACCCGATCATTTTTCAAGCTGGAGATTTGCTGCACTACGGTTTCACTACGGAATACGAATTTTCTGCCCTACATAAACCAAAGCAGGATTACTGATATTATTGTATTTTGCCAGATAGAAATAATCGTAATTATATTTCAAAGCTACCCGGAAAAGATTTTCTCCAGGCTGCACAATATGCACCTTTTCCCCGGTAGAAGAGGGTGGTGGCGTTGGCGCAACCGAAGTCGTATCTGTCCCCGGAATTGTCAATTTCTGACCAACGTAAATTAACGTGGGATTTGTAATGTTGTTTGCTCGCGCAACGGCTTCCACTGTTGTCCCATGATTGACTGCAATACGGAACAAGTTATCCCCGGCTTTCACAACATAAGTGGTTGGCCCCGTTGTAACTGCGGCAACAGTCGTTGTTTCTGGAATCGCTGTTGCTTCTGGAGTTGCCGTCGGCTTAGGTGTCGGTTCCACTGGAACCGCTGTCGGTTCAGGTGTCGGTTCTACAGGAACTGCTGTCGGTTCAAGTGTCGGCTGAATATTTTCACCCGTTTGCGTAGGTTCCGCTTGCGGTGTTGTATTATCGGCAGCCTCGGCGCTCATCATGTCCTCTTCTGGGAGCGTAGGTAAATCAGGAACAGCGGCCTTTTTACATCCACCTAACATCATGCTTACAACCAGGAGCACTAACAAAGTTAAAAGTATCGGTTTGCGCATCATAAAACACTCCTTTCTTCTGATTTTAGTGATATTATACTCGCAAATAGGATTTGCAACAAGATTTTGCCAGTAGATATTTCTATTATACTATCAAATGGTGAAAATTTGCAACTTACCGCTAAATAACCAAAATCAAACCTTGACGAACCTCCTTAGCAACGATATAATATCAACAGACAAGTTAAAAAGGGGATAATAATACGATGTTGAATGCAAATGAATTAAGAAAGGGAACCACCTTTATTCTGGATGGAGAACCCTACCAGGTTATCGAGTATCAACACTATAAACCGGGACGGGGCAATGCCATTATCCGTACAAAAATTCGCCACTTGCGCACGGGCGCTACTATTCCGCGCAACTTCCTTTCTGGGGATCGTTTTGAAGAAGCGCCTGTAGATCGCCGTACAGTGCAGTTTCTTTACGCCGATAACCAATTCTATTATATGATGGATACAGATAATTATGACCAAATAAGTGTCCCCGCAGACGTCATAGGAGATCGCGCCGAGTACCTTAAAGCCGGTATGGAATTGACTATTGTGTTACTTGACGTAGAGCCTATTGATCTGGAACTTCCGGCAGGTGTAGAATTAGAGGTCATAGAATCTGAATTGGCTGTTGCCGGGGATACTGCCACGGGTGCAAGCAAAACAGTTGTCTGTGAAACGGGTCTCAAAGTCCAGGTTCCACTTTTTGTGGAGGTTGGCACTGTCATTCGTGTGGACACTCGTACCGGTGCGTACCTCACTCGCGTGTAACTTAAATCATCTTCATTAGAAAACTGGAGCATTTTTGAATGGCACACCATTTCCGAATGGCACACCATTTCTGAATGGGTAACCGTTTAGTTTTGTGAGCGATTGTCGTTGTCTATCACCTGCTCCAGACAGAAACAGGGGTTTGAGGGTGTTTTTTCGTTGGCGAGCGTAGCCCGCCAACGAAAAAACACCTCTTTCCGGCGGCTTTAGCCGCTTTGCTGCTGTCAATAGCACCGTTTGCTCACAAAACTAAACGCATACCTGAATGGCACGTTATCAAGCGGCGCGCCCTCAAGCGCGCCGTTACGTTTGAGGAATAGCTATGGTCGATTTCAGTATTTATGCTGGACGTTGGATTGCACTGACGGAAACCGGTACAGTTGCTAGTGTAGGGCTAACTGCGACGGAAGCGCGTCATAGTGGTAGAAGCAATTGGCCTAAAGAACACTTGCGCCTAATGTGGATTTCCGAATATCCGCCGTATCTGCCGCTGCCAGAATGGCCGTTGGCGCAACTACGCACTATTATTTCTGAGTGGCGTGGGCGTACCCTTTCTGAAGGGCGTATGGTATCTGACACCCATCCGAAAGATATCGTCTGGTTAGCAGGAGGTCCTGTTAGAGATCTCTTGTTAGGGCGACAAATTCATGATTGGGATTTTGCCGTAGACGGCGACGCCTTGAAGTTAGCACGTTATGTCGGAGATCGCTTGGGAGCAGCCTATTACCCGCTAGATGAGGAACGTGGTGCAGGTCGTGTGGTTGTAAAAGTTCCCACTACAGATGAGACCATTACCTTGGATTTTGCCTCACTGCGTGGTACCTCTTTAGAGGAAGATCTCGGCCTCCGCGATTTTACTATTAATGCGATGGCCCTTTCATTGGATGGGCAACTGTTTGATCCCACCCGTGGACAGATTGATCTGGAAAACCGCTGTATCTGTATCACCAGCGAGCGCAGTTTCCAGAACGATCCGGCGCGTCTATTAAGGGCAGTCCGGCAAGCTGCAACTTTAGGATTTCATCTGGCCTCGCAAACCGAGTTGGCATTGCGTGCCCAGGTTGCAAGCATCACCAACGTTTCATCTGAGCGTGTCAGAGAAGAATATTTACGTATTCTAAATATATCCCCTGCTGCTCAAACGCTACAAGCGTTGAAGGATAACGGCTTGTTACACTATACCTTCCCTGAATTATATGCCCTTCAAACTGTTCAACAAAGTAGTCCTCACTATTATCCTAATGCCTGGGAACATACATTAGCTACAGTATCAGCCGTGGAAGATATTCTAACATTATTGTCTGGGAATGTGCATGACAAAACAGGAGACCTTAATCCGTGCAAGGCGCGCAATATAGGCTCCACCGGATTATCCCAATTTGCTGTTCCCGTTTCACGTTCGATCTGGGAGCATTTAAAAAAGGCTCTTGTTCCCTGGCAGAACGAGTTACTCACGTATCTCAATGATGCGCTTGCGCCTAACCTTCTGCGCCGTGATTTACTCAAATGGGGCGCGCTGTTCCATGACATTGGTAAGACTTCTACCCGGACCGTGGATGAACAAGGGTTCACCCATTTTTATGACCACGAGAAAATAGGCGCGCAACAAACGCGCGCGCGTTTGCGCGCGCTACGTTTTTCCAACAAAGCACAAAATTTCGTCACGACCCTGGTCGAGCATCATATGCGTCTGGTTAGTCTAAGTCAGACGGAAGTTTCGCGTCGCGCCAGCTATCGTTTCTACCGGGCCACCAATAACGAAAGCAATGGTGACGCTGGTATAGCCGTCGTGTTACTGGCTCTGGCCGATGCCCTGGCTGTCTGGGGGCACCAATTGGAGGCCACGCGCTGGCATGCACTCCTGAACTGCACACAGAAATTGTTCACCCACTACTTTCAACAACGCGATGTGATCATAGCTCCATCTCCACTTCTTAACGGACACGATCTGTTAAAGATGGGCATACCTCAAGGTCCGCAAATGGGCCATTACCTCGATGCGCTTCGTGAGGCCCAGGCTGCCGGCGAGATTACAACCTCCGAAGCAGCCATATCTTTTATCTATGCTCAGATTGAGGCGCAGCAAGCATGAACTATTTTGTAATCCTGAACAGACATATTCTCTGGACATTGTTCATACTCATTTTGCTCTTAGTGGGGTGCCAGACACCAGAACCTTTCCCTACTCCCACCCCTACTCGTACACCGATCTTGCCTACGCCTACGCCTACCCCAACGCCTACGCTTACTCCCACTGCTACCCCAACGATCACTCCCACACCTACACCTACTTTGCCCCCCGGCCTTATTTTACCCCCCCAGGCCACTAAACTGGAAACCTGGGTGTCTTTGCCTGCTAATCTTTATTTTCTACGTGATGGACGTATCCAGCAATGGTTGGCCGAAGGGCAAACCCTGGTTGAAATTCCTGTCGCGGAGGAAATTGGGAATGACACTATCCTCAGTTACCGTATCACCTCAGACCAACGTTATATCACATATCTCACTTCTGAAGCACGTCTTTATGTCCTGGATATAGCCGGACAGCAACATACTTATCTTCCTACCGCAGGACGGCTCTTAAGTGGGTACGGGCCGGCATTTGAGATCACCCCGGATGGACGCTATGTAATCTACCTCGCGTGGGATGTCAGTCCCACCGAGGGTAAGGGAATGTCGGGAGTAGCTGCACCGGTATCCGATCAAACCCCGTTCGGAACAATCCTGGCATTACAGCCGCAATCTCCACGGCAGCGACAACTCACCCTGGGGATTTGTACCGGTACCGAAACACGTCCCTGCACCGGTTTTATTCTCTCTCCTGACGGTAGTCAGGTCACATTTACTACCGCGCATGGACTGTGGCGAACTCAGGTTATTACCGGTACTCAATCTGAACTTTTGCTCCCCTACCCAGAAGAGGCTAATTTTAGCTGGCGACCACGTGCCTGGTCTCCCGATAACCATTGGCTACTGGTAGAGGTTACACAAAATGCCAGTCGTTCCCTGGCCCTGTTCAACTTCCAGCGCGGGGAAATCACCCCTATACCTAACACTACCTGCATTACGGAGTGTCGTCTGGAAGCAGTATGGAACGCGAGTATTTTGTGGATCAGTCGCCTGGTAGAGGGTGAGAGTTGTCTCTACCGCCTTGTGCCAGATGAAGCTGGTGTAGATAGTATCTATCACCTATGCCAGGCCGAACAGTGGTCTCTGCGCGCTACGTCTCCCCACGCACTGCCTGATGGCTGGGTTGCCTTTGTCCACCAGGGTTGTGGCGCAACTTGCCCCGGGCCGGCCCCCGGCATTTACTTCCTTGGTCCCGATACATTGTTGCATCCTATCGCATTGCTACCTGAAGCCGAAGGGCATGCGCTATGGACGGATGATGGCTCTGCATTCATCTACTTTGATCTGCAAAATCGGCCACGTTACCTGGGCATGAGCAACGGAGCTGGGTTCTGGGATGTACAGGCACAACTTGCTGGCACTTCAGATTTTTATTGGGGACAACCTCAAATTCCCTGATTGCCAAAGCTGGGGTTTGCCTGTATAGTACGTTTTATGAAATACAGAGCTGAACTCAGGCTTTTTGGGATTCAAGCAATCCAACGGATTGCCGCAATCCAACGGATTGCCGCAATCCGGGTGAAAAACCACTCCAAAATCAGAACTTTACAACTGCTGCTTTTGCTTCTGATCCTGATTGCTTGTGCTGAACTGCCGGTAGTACCATTTCATATTATGATTCACGTGGATGGTCAAAATTATGCTCTGGAGACAGAAGCCGAGACTGTACAAGATGTACTCCAAGAGGCCCAGGTCACGCTTAAAGGACTGGATCGTATTAATGTACCTGAAACTGCTGCGTTGACTGAGGGGATGGTTATTACTATTACCCGCGTGCTACAATATACTGAAACCGAAACTGAGACAGTCGCTTTTGGACGTCAAGTTGTGCGTGATGCCAGTATCCCTGAGGGGGAATCACGGTTGTTGGAGGCTGGACAGTCCGGCATCCTGGAGCGTGTCTATCGTCGCACCGAGGAAGATGGCATAGAGGTTGAGCGCGTATTGGTGCGTGAGGCCATCACAATCCCGCCACGCGATGAAGTTCACCTCATCGGAACGCGCCCTCAAGTGCAAACTGTGCCTATTACGGGAACCCTAATTTATCTTAATAATCAAGATGCATGGCTTATGCGTGAAAGCAATCGTGGTCGTCGCCGCCTGACGGCAGTGGGTGATTTGGACGGGCGTGTTTTCACTCTTTCTCCTGATAGTGCGTGGTTGCTTTTTACCCGCTCAGTAACAGATAGCGAACATATCAATGAGTTGTGGCTGGTGAGTACTACCGAAGCGGACCCTAATCCTGTGCCATTGGATCTGGGGGATTTGCTATGGGCTGACTGGTCGCCCGATGGAACTCGTGTTGCTTGGAGTACCGCTGAGACGATGGAACGCGCACCCGGTTGGCGTGGGCAGAACGATCTGTGGGTTGCGCAACTTTCTTCCCGCCACGTCCTCCTCTCCAGACAACAGGTTCTCAAACCCGAAGCCGGGGGAGGATATGGTTGGTGGGGAACTCGTTATGCATGGTCACCGGATGGAAATACGCTGGCCTACAGCCGTCCTGACGAAGTGGGTGTTGTCAATATCAGGCGTAAAACACTTACCCGGCTTGTGCAATTTGCGGCCTATCGTACTTATAGCAGTTGGGCTTGGTCACCCACTGTCGCTTGGTCGCCTGATGGCAATTTCATCGCTGCCGTTCTGCACAGTACGACGCTAGATGGTATATCTCCAGAAGAAAGTCCCATTTTCGATCTGTGGCTGCTCGAAGCTACCGGTGCATATAGCGCGCAACTTGCTTCAGAGGTTGGGATGTGGGCCACCCCTGTTTTTGTGCCAGGTGATGGGCCATTCGGACATGGCGGGGCATTAGGAAATGAAGCGTCATTAAGAAATGACGCGCCATTTGGAATGGGCACATTACTGTTTGGTCGTGCCACTATTCCTTATCAGAGTGAAATCAGTCCTCATAAACTATGCTTTATAGACCGCGATGGTTCCAACCAAATCTGTCCTTTCCCCGAAGGGGACGAATCCCTTATTGAATTGCCTGCGTGGCAATGGGGGCCAGATCGTTTTCAGCTCGCCTTTATCCAGCAAAATGAAATCTACTTGCTCAATATTGTTGACAACGTCGCCGTGCGTATCACGGATGAAGGCGACATCCGGCAATTTCACTGGCGGTAAGTGCTCTGTTTAGAGCTTGGCTCTAAATGGAAAAATACTCACTTTTAAATTTTAGGAGGTTACACAAATGGAATACAGTTATGCACAAATTGCGAAGATGATTGATCATTCTCTGTTAAAACCCACAATGGACGTCAAAACTTTGGAGAAGGGTATCCAAGTCGGTATCGCATACGACGTGGGGAGCATCTGCATTATGCCCTACTATCTGAAGCGGTGCGCGGAATTGCTTGTCGGAACGACTATCTATGCCAGCGCCACCATCGGCTTCCCACATGGTGGGCATACCACCGCTATCAAAGTTGCAGAGGCCAGGCAAGCTCTCGCCGACGGCGGACAGGAGCTGGATATGGTGGTCAACATTAGTAAGGTGTTGAGTGAAGATTGGGATTATGTCCGGACTGAAATTAAAGCAGTGGTGGATGTAGCCCACGCGCAAGGACAGAAGGTTAAGGTCATTTTTGAGAACTGCTACCTGGAGGACAAACACAAGATCAAGCTTTGTGAAATCTGTGGTGAGGTGGGCGCTGATTGGGTTAAAACCTCCACAGGCTATGGTACAGGGGGCGCGACGCACGAAGACCTGAAGTTGATGCGTAAATACGCTCCTGCCAGTGTCCAGGTCAAGGCCGCGGGAGGCGTGCGTACCTTCGACGCATTGTTGGCAGTGCGGGCATTGGGGGTAACCCGTGTTGGGGCTTCGGCGACCGCCGCTATTTTGGACGAGTGCCGCCAACGCTTGGGTCTGCCCGCTATTGAGGTTGCAGGTAAGACGGGCACAGTACAGGAGTATTAAAAAAGAGAGGAAGAAATCCATGACAATTTCAAAAGAGGAGCGCCAGGAATTGTTAATCCTGTTTTCTGACCTGCGTGTTGCTGACGTGCGGGACGGTATGGATTGGATGATGCAGCATATACAAGGTTCGCTTTATCCCGATATTCGCCCACTGTGGCGCACGCGGGCGGTAGGAATTGCTAAAACGGTGCGTTTCTACCCTTCAAGGGGGTGATTCCTAAGATGACACCGGAGGAATATACGGCCTGGTCAGGTTGGTATTACAACGAAGTCTGTCCTTATCCTTGGATTGCCACCATCGAAAAAGGTGATTTTGTGATGATCGATCAGAGCAGTGTTGATGCTGGCTTGATGGGGTCGAATAACACGATGGATGGGATACTCAAGGGCGCGGTGGGCTATGTAACCAATGGCGGCGTCCGCGATACGGATGAGGTGATCTTACAACAGATTCCCTTTTGGTCGAAGATTGTGTCGCAGGGTATGGTGCAGGGCCGGTTACAATTCGATGTATTCGATATTCCTGTCGTGGTAGGCGGTGTCCTGGTTCATCCTGGTGATGTGGTTGTGGCGGATGGGGATGGCGTTATTGTTGTTCCGCGTAAACTCGCCAGAGATGTCGCCAAATATGCTCACCAGGAATTACGAAACGACAAAATCTCGCGTCGTGAGAAGTACGAGCAACTGGGATTGAAACCGGATGAGACGGTGATTTAAAGACATGACCGTCGGCTACCGCGACGAGTGGGCGCTGGCGGGACACCTGGAACCGGGCAACGAGGTACTCTACTTAGCGGAGGTAGTCATTCTTAAATTTAACGGGATGCTGCTGGATCGGCACTTTGACGCAGAGCGGCGTATTAGTCTGCTCGGTGCGAAATCGACGGTCGAAAAAACTGCAGGAGAAATTTGAAAAGTTTAGAGGAAAATTTATGAACGAAGGCGGTGGTTTTATCCGCTTTGAAAATGGCGCGGGACTACAAATCGAGAGCTTTTGGGCCAGCCATCAGCGTGATGAGTTGCAGATTGAGCTGTTTGGCACGGAGGCCGGCGCGCAACTCAGACCGTTGACACTCTATCGTACCGTGGGCAACGCACCCCAGGATATTACCGTAAATTTGCCCGATGGCCCAAAGCCGTGGGATCACATCGCCGGGCATTTCATAGACTGCATCCTCGATGGTATATCGTGCCAGGCCCCCTTGCGCCACGGGCTTATCGTCCAAGAAATGATGGAAGCCTTGCTGGAAAGCGCACAGACAGGGAAAGAGGTTCAATTGCATTAATGGTGTAAAATTGGTGATGTGAATTACGAATGACATTTCACGTATCATTTATCGATGAAAAGTTACGGCCTAAAGGCCAAGATATAAAGTGGTAGGGTTGCGGGCGGTACTCCGCCCGCAACCCTACCCTCTTTTACCTACCGCTTTAGCGGTCTATTTTCAAGGGAGGTAATCTACCATGTCGAAGTTAAAATTAGGAATTGTTGGTGCTGGATTCGTCGCTAATTTTCATACGAGGGCTATTACACAGGTACGTAGCATTGAAATTGATGGTGTAACTGCAATTAAAGGGGCAGAAGCTCTCTCGGATATTGTAAAAAAACATCATTTGGGTAAGGGTACGGTCTACGCGAACGTGGCGGAAATGGCGAAGCATGTGGACGCCATCGCTGTTTACGTGCCGAACTTTGCCCGTCTGGAAATTGTGGAACAGATTGTGGATGCGGTGAAGCAGGGGGCGCAACTTAAGGGCGTGATCTGCGAGAAACCTCTGGGCCGCAACGTTAAGGAAGCGCGCCGTCTAGTGGAGTTGGCCGATGAAGTTGGTTTGAAAACTGCCTACTTCGAGAACCAGATCTTTATGAAGCCGGTCCAGGCACAGTTAAAGCAGCTTGCGCCTCAACAGAAGACAATGGGTCCCCTAGCATTAACCCGTTCCTCCGAGGAACACGGCGGGCCACACGAAGCGTGGTTCTGGGATCCCACTCGCCAGGGGGGGGGTGTACTTTGCGATATGGGTTGCCACAGCATCGCCGTGGGGTGGTACGCGCTAACGCCCATCGGCAAGCCCATCACTTTCCTGGAACCGGTTTCGATTTCCGCAGAGACGGCATTGCTCAAGTGGGGATTGCCCGCGTGGCGGGAGAAGCTACTTAACGAGCGTGGGGTGGACTATAGCAAAACCCCCGCCGAGGACTTCACTACCGGGATAGTTACATTCCGCAACCCGGAGACCGGGCAACTGGTTAAGGCGCAGTTTACAGATTCGTGGATGTTCGAGAAGCAAGGATTGCGCCTGTTTATGGATGGTATGGGACCGGGTTATGCGTTCGAGGTCAACACATTGCAATCATCGCTGCAAATCTTTATCGGAGATGTAGCAGCAGAGGCGACAGCAGACGCAGAGATTGCGTTGGAAAAGTCTACCGCGTCGCGTGGATTGCTCGCCGTGCAGCATAATGAAGCCGATCTCTATGGCTATACCGATGAAAATGAAGAAGCTGCCGCTGCTTTCCTGGCGGGTCGGGATGGGTATCTGCCGTGGAGCTACGGTCTGGAAATTACCAAACTGGTGATGGCCGGATATATGGCCGCCGAGCGTAAGCAGACCATTGATCTGATCGATCCTGAGATCCAGGGAGAGTTGGAGACTTACATCCCGCTGATCCAGCAGGGCAAAGGCGCGGAAGTTCTTTTCTAATCGGAGACGTATTTTTGGGGGTAGCTTAGTAGATCATAAAGTAGTTTGTTCATAAATGCGGAAACCCTCAAACGTTCCTACGATGACTTAATGCTAGCAGTCGGCAGGGCGGTGAAGTGACAAGGTAAGTTGTAAAACGGTTTTGTAACCGTTTAGTTTTGTGAGCGATTACCGTTTTCTGTCACCTGCTCTAGACAGAAACGAGGGTTTGAGGGTGTTTTTTCGTT
>JAFGFI010000141.1 GCA_016931185.1 Anaerolineae bacterium | reverse complement strand
TGGCCCCTGTTCTCCGCGCACATAGGAGCCAAAAACGCCCAACGAACGAACGCCATACCGCGCGCGCAGGTCGGGCAACAATGACCGTAACTGCCCCAACAAAAGCGTCAGATCTTTGTCAGACATTGGTATCCTCCTGCAAAAGCATTCTTGATAACCACGAAAAATCTCAGTTTTTTCAAGTATATCACGCCCTGTGTGCGTCACAATCCTGAAGCGCCTCTCCGTCCACGCTCTCGTGCCCCAAAATCGTGGGATACTGCACCGGCCATGGAAACCGCCTGGCGATGAGATGCTGATCCGTGCCGGTACACGTTGCGCCGTAGAGCAGGTCACACAGCGCGTCGTACTCGCCGACTTCTGGCATCGGAATCTCTTTGACGGTCAAAACGCCCGGTCGCTCAATAATGGCAGCTTTCATTTTCTCCTTCAACCCTCAGCCTTCAGCAGTCAAGGGCCTGCTTAAGCTACACAACAGAACTTACTATGGTATCCCCCAAACTTCCAAAATCCCACCACGATACCAAAAAACATACAATACTTTCCCGCCCGGATCAAACCACGCACATGGGTTAATATCCGGATATTGGGCCACCTTAAATTCGGTCACCTCTTTATCAGTCTTTGCGTCAAATATGCGTAATACACCGTTCTCTCCACGTACCTTTAGGCGTCCATCGGGTGAGATATCTTCACACTGATATGAATCTCCAAAACCAGGAATAGGCGATATCATTCCTGGCCTTTTACACCATTGTGAACTTGGTGATACCTGCCAAGTCCCAACGGTAATCATTGCTCCGCTGTCGGTAGATAACCCGTCACGAGTTCTATCGGTGATGATTGTTCTTCCATCTGGAGAAAACGCAACGCAAAGATGCAGTTCCTCACTAGAGAACACTACCTCACCTGTTTCTAGATCCCAGACCACAACCTGCTGGTTAGGCGCATTCCGCACAATATGCATAGAAGACCTTTCCGCGAATGATGCCGATGCAAGGTACCGTCCATCTGGACTGATGGCTAGGGAGTATATCCCGGCTCTTTGATCATCAAAAGCCCATCGCATTTCATTGGCCAGCGCATCCCAGACTGTTACACGTCCCGTACCTTGAGAATATGCGCTGGCAAGATAACGGCGATCTTGACTGATGGCAACAACACCTCCCACACCCCCTCCTGCCGGAAAACCTGGCGTGGAATCAACCAATTGGCCATCAGAAATACGCCATACTTGGAGGGCACCGTTCATAGTAACCAAAGCCAACAATCGGTCATCTGGGGAGAATGCTATGTCTTCTATGACCTTATCATATGAGTCAAATACGGCTATTTGTTGTTTGGGAGTTGTGTTCCAGATAGCAATCGTGCCATCCCAGCTCGCAGTCGCCAGGAATTTACCCGTGTTGCTCCACTCCACAGCTGTGACTCTCGCATTGTGTTCAGGTTCTAAGGGTGAGACACTTAAAGCATTAAGATTGACTAGGAAAACTGCACCGTATAAGTCGCCTATCGCCGCCGTCTGGCCATCAGTACTCACATCCATTCCACCGTCACCGGTTATTTCTCGACTTTGGATGGGAATTCTTTGAGAAGGTGACTGACCAGACAAGTCGAAAACATAAAATTGTGACATCCAGGTGGCGACCAAACACTTGCTGGAATCAGGTGTGAAGCGAACATAAAGCGGCCACACAATATCTTGCGTAAGGACTACATCGCCGCTTTGAGCATCCATTACAAATACTTCACCCAATGCGACTCTGGACGTTATACCTACCAGCCTTCCGTCTGGACTGAAAGAGATATTGCCAGTTGAAGCGAGCTGCGTGTACTCGCGAATTACCTCCCCACTATCAGCATTAACCAATACCGCTTTATCCTCAAACCACACAATGCCGAGTTCGTGTCCCTCACCTCGGAACTCAACAGAACTCGCAGATTTATCCGAGATAACGGAAATCCTGTCTAGAGTTTCAGCATTCAAAATCTGAACCCCGGTTTGCGTAGCCAAAGCTATCAGTTGCCCATCTGCTGACCAAGCCATGTCGGAAACATATCCATAGCCGAATTGTTGTAGTACCTGTAACTTGTCAATATTGGTCGCACTCAAATACTCTAAGGTTTGTCGATCGATCGTTGGCGTGGGTATCGGAGTCAGTGTAGGTACAGGCGTAGCAGTGGGGGTGGAAGTTGGTGTAGGTGTGGGGGTAGCAGTGGCAGTTGGCGAGGGTATAGGGGTATAAGTTTTTATAGGAGTAGCAGTTGGGGTTTTAGTCCATGCAGCCGCAATAGCGGTAGCAGCCGTCGCTGTTTGCATGGCAATCATATCGCTCGAAGGAGTACAGGAAGCAATAGTGAGTGCCAGGAACAGAAAGAAAAGATATGTGGGTTTCATGTTGTCCTCCATTAAAAAAGAGACATAATGCTTGAACTTACCCCCATTCGTTAGACCACAAATGGGTTAGAATAAGTTGAAGTGGGGGATGCTGCCATAGCCGCTCGCTACGCTACCCCCGGCCCGCGATAATTTCGTCCAAACGGCAAACCGAACGGCTCCTCGAAGGGGCGGAACGGCACCATCGCAGCGACGTTCTGTTCTGCGTCAGAGCGCATGCTCCCCCTACTCCGTACTTCATACTCCCTACTCCATACTACTGACCCGAAGCTCCGTCGGCGGCTTATCCTCCACCAGTTCCGTTTCACGGTGGTGGAGCAACGTCGTCTGGACGATGAGGCGCAGGCGGGCGGTGTTGTCGATTTTGACGGGCGCGGGCGACGTGGGCTTGCGCTGCGCGTAGCGCGCGGCGTTGCGCCCGATCTGGCGATAGGTTTCCAACGTCATATTGGGGGCCATCGAGAAGAGTTCCAGGTTCTCCAACGGCGCGAGGTCGCGCTGGTGGATGACCGTCGTGCCCTTCGACTGGATGCCGATGGCGACGCCGGAGCCGCTCAGTTGCGCGCCCGCGTGTCCGATGAAGGCGCAGTCCGACGTGTGGTGCACCCGCACGATCCGTGCAGGCGCGCCTTCTTCGGCGATCCCTTCCAGCATCGCCTCAAGCACATCCCGCAAAGCCAACCCGCTGATCGCCTCCTGAATCACCCTCCCAAACGCCGGCCCTACAGCAATCACGACCTCGGTTTCCGTGCCGGCCTGCGCCAGGCCAATATCCTCAAGCCAGGTTGGGGATTGGTAACTGGGGATTGGTAATTGGGGATTGGTAATTCGTGATTCGCAATTCGCAATTCGCAATTCGCAATTCGCAGTTTCCGATTCATGATTCATGATTCGTGATTCTTTAGGGTCCCACGCCTGCGGAATGTTCTGCAATCGCTCCCACCGCTCGCCTTCCACGCGGTAGCCCGTGCCGGGACCGGCGTAATTGTTGGGATCGGTGAGCGCGCTGAGAACGTGGAAACCCTCCGCAAAAATGCCCGCCGGTTGCAGGTAATCGCCGATGACGCGCTGGCGCTGCATTTCCAGCAGGTTCGACGCGGCGTCGTGATAACCCGCCTCTTCCAGCGCCTTGATGACTTCC
>JAFGFI010000009.1 GCA_016931185.1 Anaerolineae bacterium | reverse complement strand
GCCAAGCCCGCAAAGATAAAAAACTTAGCGTTCTTTGCGCCTTTGCGTGAGATTTTCATCCTACTGCTGGTGAACGCCAGCCGTTAATGATGAATTCCTCTAAAAATAGACCGCTAAAGCGGTAGGTAAAAGAGGGTATGGTTGCGGGCGGTACCCCGCCCGCAACCATACCCCTTTATATCTTGGCCTTTAGGCCATAAATTTTCATCCAACTGCTGGTGAACCGACGGTTAATGATGAATTCCCTTAACAATCCCAAAGCGCGGTAAGATGATGCGATGCACGAGCAAAACCAACATTGCCACGCCGAAAGCTATACCGAAAATAAGAACAGAACTCCACAGATCGTTCATCAGGACAACAGCCGTGTCTTTAACTGGCTCCGCGAGGGGTGGAGCCGGCGTCAGCGATGATTCCCCGGTTATAATGTTTGCAACTACATCCGGGCATCCCGTTTCCATACACATCTGCACATAAGCTGCGATTTCTGTCTCTATCGCGGCACTATACCCTTCCCAATACCGCTCTCCGATGAAGATCGTCGGCACGCCGCGCGGCTCAAAACCAAATGCTGCCGCCAGTTCGTTAAAGCGCTCGTGATTCTGGGATACATACCACACTTCATAAGCCTGCAATTGAAGCTGAGGGTATTGTTGCGTGAGGGATTGCAAAAACAGCTCGATTTCATCGTAATCTACCGTGTCGAGTGACGGATAATGGTTTTCCAATCCTTCCAGGTGTGTGACTTCACAATGCGAGCATCCCTCCCCAAAAAACAGGTAGATAGTTAATGTCGAGTTCTCCGTCTCCTGCGTTGCATCCTTTTCTGAAGAAGGAGGGGCTGTATAATTCTCTTCCAACGGCTGTGAGGATTGCTCCTCGTGCCCGGGAATCACACCCGCGCCAGCATCAGGGCAACCAGTCTTCGAGCAGGTGCGCACCATTGACTCGATCTCCTGGCGGAGCGTATCGCCGAAGCCTACCCAATGCCGATCCCCGATGAAAATTGTGGGTACATACTGGGGTTCGAAACCGTGTGCTGCTGCCATCTCCTGGAAGAGCGACTGATTATCGGCGTTGTACCATACCTCGAAGGATTCGACCTGCATGTTGGGATACCGTTGGACCAGCTCCTGCAAGAAAGGTTTGGCTTCTGCACAATGCGGGCACCCATCCCCCCAAAAGAAGTAGATGTAGACGGTTGGAGCAGTTACTTGTTCCGGGGAAGCCGCCACTACGGCCTGACTTCCTATCACGAGACTGAGACACAGGAATAAAATACTTATGTATCTCATACGCTATAGGTATACTGTAAATTGATTGGCATTTGACAGCGCGTCAGGCAAAGTTTCCACATAAGCGCGAATCTCATCGCGCACACGCCGGTAGTGGCTGAGAGCCTCTTCCTCGCTTTGGGCATTCGCGGCCAGTTTGGGCGGGTCGTCGAATCCCTGGTGAATCACAGTGGTCTTGCCGGGAAAAACAGGACAGTGTTCGTTCGCATGTCCGCAGACAGTGATCACGTAATCAAATGGAATGTTAAGAAGTTCATTCACGTTTTTGCTGGTGTGGTGGGAAATATCTATACCTGCTTCAGCCATTACCTTAACAGCGTTAGGATTCAACCCGTGTGTTTCGATACCCGCTGAATAGACGTCAATCCCATCCCCTTTCAAATACCGCGTCCACCCTTCCGCCATCTGGCTGCGGCAGGAATTGCCGGTACAAAGAAATAAGACTTTGAGTTTTTGTGACATTCTCGTTTTCCTTTCTATGTGTTGTACTATATGCATTCAATTGCATATAGTATACAGATTGACATTCATCGTGTCAAGTCTGTTTCAGAGCGTGGTATTCTATATTGACAATGCCAGCCTGGTCGTTGCAACATTCTCCGCGTCTACGGTCGTTGTTCCTGCTCAATCTGTGGTTAATCAACCTAGCGCGACGCCAGAGCCGGCTCCTGTACCCACAGCATTACCCACTAGCACGCCAACGACAACCTCGCCAGTTGGCAGCGCATCCTTTAGCCCTGGTCCGATCCCTGCTGGAGCAACTGTCTATGTGGCGCAATCTGGCGACTCGCTCTCTTTGATGGCTTCCAAGCACGCTTTATCCCTGGCACAGTTCCGTGTCCTAAACGAGGGGCGTATCCGTCCCAATGATATCGTGTGGGTGGGAGATAAATTCATTGTGAAAATGCCGGATAGTGCCAACCCTTGATATAGACTCTACATACTTTACCCAACTATAGCACATCGTGGAGCCAGATCCTGCTAGACCCCGGGTACGGTCGGATGTGATTGGGAATGAGAAATATCAACAAGCAAGTCCCGCTTCGAAAAAGCGGGACTTGCTTGTTGTATTGTTAATGAAGGACACGGATAACAAAACTTTACTTTCGCAAAATGAGTGGGAGGTAAAGTGTGCTATAGAAAGTAACGTGGGTATAGGCCTGTAAATTGTGTGCTGTGGCTGTGATATACGCTGTACCCGGAGTTTTACCGGCAATGAGAGTCGTTGTGGCAATACTGTTAACGGTTGCGCGGGTAGTGGGGGTTAATGTGCCCAGGGAAGTGGAGAAGGTGATGAAGGTACTAAATTGTAGAGTTTGGTTGTATGCATCTGTAAGGGTTGCGGTGATGATGGCGGGGGTATTGGCGTTGGCGGGGAGTCGCGGAGGGGCAACTTCCAGTTGGATGTGATGGGGTGTAGGGGGAAGTAGTGTGATTGGAGTGGAGATGCTGGTATCCGCGACAGTGGCAGTGATGAAGACAGTTCCTATTTTGTGTCCTGCGATGAATGTTGAGGTCGCGGCACTGTTGTGGGTGATACGGGTAGGTGGCAATACAGTGCCGGATGAAGGGGTAAACGTGATGGGAACGTCGTAATTTAACAATTGTAGGTGAGCATCCGTGACAGATGCGATCAAAAGGGCCGTGGCGTTACCATCGGCCGGTATTGCTTTAGGAACGACGTATAACCGTATATATTTTGGAGGAGATGGTGTGAATAGGACTGGTATTGTATCGGTGAGGCCGTTAGCGCTGGCTGTGACATGAGCTGTTCCCGTTTTAGAGGAGGGGATGAGAGTAGCGGTAGCAATTCCTTGCTGTAGGAACTGTGTAAATGGCGTAATAGTGCCTAACGATGTGGTAAAGGTGATATAGGTACTGGTTTGGATTGGCCGGTTATAAACATCAGTTAGAGTTGCAGTGAGAGTGGCAGTAGCGTGAGCATCCGCAGGAAGGTGGGATGGGCGTGCGGTTAGCGTGAGCTTGTGCGGGGGAAGTGGGATAAAGACGACACTGCTGTTGACGGTGAGCGCGGCAGTGCTGGCTGTGTTGGCGGTGCCGGTTTCCAGGTCTGTAGTGAGGGTAGTTGTGGCTATGCCGTGGATTGTAGAGCAGGTCAAGGGGATGATGTTACCCAGTGAAGTTGCAAAAGTCACAATTCTTGCATAATGTAGCGGTTGGCTATAGGCATCGTTCACAGTGGCTGTTAGGATAGCCATACCGTTGGCATGTACTACCCTGGGCGCGGCGTGCAGTTGTAGAGAATAAGGAGCAGGGAGAGTAAATGTAACCCTGGTGGTGTGAGTGATGAAGCCGGTTGTGGCTGTTATGATCGCAGGGCCAATATCAAATCCTGCTATAAGAGCCGCTGTAGCAGTACCATTGTGTGTGAACTTGACCGGCGTTGAGATCGTACCCAGTGAAGATGTAAATGTAACCGGTGTTTTGTCTGCTATGGGGTGGTTATATGCGTCCGTGATGACGGCCGTAAGCAGCACTGTGGCATGAGCATCGGCGGGTAACGTAGCCGGGACTGCGGTGAGTGTAAGTGTGGGCGGGATCAGGGCGGCGAGGGGCAGTTTTAGTACACCGGTCATTGCACCGGTGGTGGCGGTGAGGATGGCGGTGCCGGGCCTCAGCCCGGCGGTGAAAGTTGTGGTTACAATGCCGGATACTGTTGTGCCGGCATTGGGGACAAATGCGCCCTGGGAGGCGGTAAAGGTGACGCGTGTGCCATCGGTTATGAGTTGGTCATTAGATAACACGGTAGCGGTGATCGTCGCTGTCATAATGCCGTCGGCGTAAAGTGCGGGCGGTGTAACCTCCAACTGAATGGGCATAGGGCCGAGTACCCACTCACCCCCCAACTCGGTGATGCTTTTGCCCCTGATGTAAAATGGCCCGGCCTCGGTGAGGGTGAGGGGGTGCATTTGCCAGGGGGCGGTGGGCGTGACCCGGTGGTAGATGACGCCGGATGAGGCAGTCTGGGTTGGCTTCAAATGAATGTTGAAATCATCTACATTAAATTTAAGCTCCTGGGCGTTGGGAACGTGATGGTGTTGGCCGCCTGTGAGTTCGGCAATATAGCGCATAAGCTGGGTATTTGCGGCATAGCCCATAGTGAGGGTGTTGATGACAATGCCTCGTTCCTGGGCCTGGTGGGCAAAATAAACGGTGCAGTCTGCGGCTTTATCATTTGAAGAGCTACCGGTATTATAGGGCCAATAGTCGGTGCTGTAACAGGCCGGTATAGCTTCCCCTAAGTCACTATAGTAATTGGGGCTACCATCGGTGAGCAAGAGAATTGTATGGGCTGCCCCAGGGCGGCTATAATGTGTTGGGCCGGTATCGAAGAGGGTGAGAGCTTCTTGGATCGCGTCCGCAAGGTTGGTCCCCCCATCCGCGTGCGTGGCTTCCAGTTGCGGGATCAGGATGTTGGTCAGTGTCTCGCCGGTGCAAGAAATACTTTGTGTTTCCGCCCATGCCTGGCATAGCAATTCTGAGTGAATGGTGGCTTCAGTACTGTAGCTAACATAGCCGATTTGATCGCAGTCGGGGCTAAATTGCCGGACAAAGGCTTTGGCGGCTTCTACTGTGCCGCGCATCGGCTGTTCGTCGTCGTAAATATCATCCTGGTAGCGATAAGGCTGGGGATGATCGGTGCAATTGGGCGGGGCTTCGTAGCCGGTACCACCGGGATAGCCGGCAAAGCGCGCGTCGCACGGGTCGCAGGCCCAGCGGGTGCGGTTGTTGTCAATGTGCGAGGTCTTGAGTACTGTTGTGGCTAGGCTGGTACTACTGTTGTTGGTAATGATGATGCGATCAATGTCGAAGCCCGGCGCGCCCCCCCAGAAGTGCAAGGTATGCTGTGACCCGGGAGATAAAATAAGAGATGCTGTGCCAGGTAGTCGAACCCATCTCCATTTAGAGGAATCCGCACCGTTTGTGTATTCCCCGCTTCGGTATCCAAATCCATTTGCTTCGCTCAGTACCTCATCGTCCAATCCCCAGAATACATAATCGTCTATGTCCCCGCCTTGTCCTCGCACCCAGATATACCAGGTAGCAGTGACAGTGTCGGGTACAGTGAAGTCGTAGTCTACGCGCGGGGCGGGAAATGGCCCGCCCATGTCAATGACGGCCTGGTCACGGTTGCAGACGCGACCTAGCACCGGGTCGGGGGTGGTGATGTCTTCCCAGGTGCAGGAGATACCCCCACCGTAGCCGTCGTAGTAGTAGCTGCGTCCTGGTGTATAGGCAAGATAGGCCCCCCGGCCATCACGACCGTAAGCCTGGGCGTTGCCTATATAAGTGGGGCTAGGTGTCCCGTTGCGCCCCAATACCCAAACCGTATAGCCGCGAGTGAGGATATCCCTGCTATACGGATTGCTCAGATAGCTGTATTCCTCCGCCTCGATGACGATATATTGTCTGCCGCTATATTCATAAGGGGCATTGCCCTCGCACAGGGTGGGGGCCGGATCGCCATCCGGTCCGCCACCCCAGGGGAGGGGCCAGAAATTGCCGTCGGGATAGTCGACCCCCTCTTCCGGTGTCCAACAGCCATAGCATAAGGTGTCCATCTCCATAGAGCCAGATTTATCTACGACGAGGACAATATCAGCCTCTGTGACTTGCGTTGTACGCCGGTAGTCAAAGGTGGCCGTCACTTCATAATTGGTGGCTGTCGTACTCAGTATCCAGTATGGGGAGAACACGCCTGTGATGGGAGGGGCGACGGGACGGGCCGGCCACAAGGTGGCCGTGATTGTGCCCGTCGCGCCAGGGGCAAAGGCCAGCTTCAGGTTGGTGTTTCCCATCAGCATCTCTGTGCCGGGGTGAATGGGGGCGGTGTAGCTGGTAGGTGTCACTGGCGCGCGGCTGGCGCGGGAGTATGAGATTAGGTCTACCTCGGATTCACGCGATGTCGATACAGTCCGTACATCTACTTGGGTAAGCTGAAGATTGATTCCCGTGGGGGCCGCTAACAGTGTTGTGGTCAGGGTCAGCAGTGAAAAAGATAGGCCGATTACGATCAGAATGATTAAGCGTTGGCGCATTGTCGTCTCCCTTGTTTAATTTCTGTTGTCTTATACCCTGGACTGTCAAAAAAGCAAGAGTAAGAGGTTTCTATTGGATTACAGAGCTTGTTTTTGTATGGGGTAATAGATAATCTGTGCTATTATATAGGTAGGTGGTTGATCATCCCTTGAGGTGAGAGGTTATGGAATCTTTGCTAGAAGTGTCCTTGCATGATGCGCCCGATACGGTGTTTTCGTATTGGCTGGGACGTTTACTTTATTATCAGCCCTCGTTGTTAATCTACTTACGCGATCTTCTGGATGCCGTTGTCGCACATGTGCCGCGCATTGTCGCGCAGACGGTATTGAATACGCCCGATACGGGATTGCTTGGACTGCCCTTGGAGGGTACGGTGATGTTCGCGGACATTGACGGCTTCACCCCCCTGGCAGAACGGTTCTCGCAGATTGCATCGGATGAGGGAACCGAAGAACTGACGGATTTGGTCAATCGTTTCTTGGAATTGCTTATCCCTATCACGGCGCGTTATGGGGGAGATTTGCAGAAGTTTGGTGGGGATGCGGGGATGTTGCTCTTCCGGGGCGAAGATCACGCGATGCGGGCGGTAGCAGCTTCGTTGGAATTGCAACAGGCGATGCGCGCGCAGATGGGGCAGGTTGAAACGTCGGTGGGGACATTTCCGCTGCGCATTGCCATTGGTTTAGGCAGTGGGCGGATGGTGGGTTTTGGTCTGGGAAACCAGACCGGGCGGGAGTGGCTGTTGGTGGGTCCCCCGTTGGTATCTATGGGTGAGGCGCAAATGATCGCGCCGCCGGAAGGTATCGTGATGGATGCGGCAACCTTAGCCGCGTGTCAGGAGTATATGGAGTGCAAGCCACTGGACAATAATCTTTACCTGGTGGTTGGGATGCAGACGTTGCCCCCGCCTTTCCGATCAACGTCCTTACCTGCACCTCCCAGGGTAGAGGATGTGGAGCGAGTACAGTGGTTGCTCTCGCGCCTGGATGCCCTGACCCCCTATCTGGCTCCCGGCCTGCTCCCGCGTTTGGTTGCCGCGCCGACGCTTGACCGCACGCGGCAGTGGAGTGACCGGCGCCAGGTTACGATTATGATGATTTCGTTGGACAAGATCCCGGACCCGATGCCGTACTGGGAAGATGCGGCGGGGCTTAAGCAGTTTGCCGCAGAACCCAACGCGCTTTTTATGCAAATTCGGGATACTGTGCTGCGCTACGACGGTATTGTGAACAAGATCGGCAGTTCTCCCAAAGGGGCCTATGTGATGGTGTTGTTTGGCGCGCCGCGCGCCCACGAGGATGACCCGTTGCGGGCAGTACTGGCGGCCCTGGAATTGCAAGAAACGCTGCCGGTGCCATTACAGTTTGGGATTAATGCCGGCTACGTTTTTGCCGGTGATACGGGGACCTATGTGCGGCGGGAATATACTGTGATGGGCGATGAAGTGAATCTGGCGGCGCGTCTGATGGTTGCGTGTCCTCCCGGTGAGATTTGGCTAGGCCCGAATGCCTCCCACCATCCGAGCGTCTCGCGGCGGGTCATGGGGGATTTCGAACCTCCTCAACATTTTAAAGGGAAGCGCGACCCTATTGCGCCTTTTGTCGCGCGTGGTCTGCGGCGCGTGTACCTTGGGGCGGTGGAGACGGAAATCCCCCTGGTGGGACGTGAGGCGGAATTGGCGCAAATCTCGCAGCATATCCACAAAGCGAAAGCGGGGCAGGCGAGTATGGCTTTGGTTCACGGTGGGGCCGGGGTGGGGAAGAGTCGCCTGATCCGCGAGATTGTACATTTGGCGGAGCAGGAAGGTTTTGCTGTACATACGGGTTCCGCACCTTCGTATGGTGAACACCTACCCTTTGCAGCATGGGACGAAGTGTTACTTTCACTACTAGAACTGGAGAAAGTTGCGTCAGAAGAGCGTTCGGCGGCGTTACTGACAATGTTACTGCGTTATGGATTGGATACCTGGGCGGCTTTGATTGGCCCGTTGGTGGGGGTTGAGGTGCAGCCCTCGCGGGATGTGTTAGCATTGGCTCCGGCGATGCGGGATGCGCGCCGCGCCGCGATTTTGCAGATGCTGTGGCAGCAGGCCGCGCTGGAATGTCCCCGGTTGCTGATCCTGGAAAATGCACAATGGATGTCAGAAGCCTCTCTGTCGTTGTTAAACGGTTTGATCCAGGCGGAAGGGGCGGCCTCCTTATTAGTTTTGATCACCTACCGGGATGATGCGCGGTTTGCTCTGGCTGAATCTGCCCGCGCTGATGTGTTGGATGTGCCTTTAGGCCCTTTAGATGGGGTTGCGATCAAACAATTGGTGGATAATTTTTTGGAAAATGCCGTGGTGCCTCAAGAAGTGGAATCATGGATCGTCGCGCGCAGCGGCGGTCTACCGTTATTTGCGACCGAGGCCGTGCGCGCCCTGGTGAACTCCGGCGTTTTACAGCGATGCGATGGCGCGTGGGCGATGACCACATCATTGGATGACTTTCCTTTGCCGGATATGGTCTTTGGGTTGATTCAAAGTCGCATCGATCAACTATCTCCTCCAACGCGACACCTGTTGCGTGCAGCGGCTGTGGTCGGGGATGAGATGTCTATTGGCACGTTAGCGGCAGCTTATGGAGAGGAAAGCGAGACTGTAGTGCGGCGACGTTTGGCGGAATTATCCCCTTTTGGCCTGGTATATCGTGACCGTCAATCTGAGATTTTAAGTTTCCGGCAGCCCCTGGTGCGAGAGGTGGCTTACCGGGGATTGCCCCATCGAGTGCGACGTTTTATTCATCGCCGTTTGGTTGAGTACCTGGATTTGCACCGTGAGCAGGCAACGCCAAACTGGTTGACGCTACTGGCATATCACACGTTTGAGGGACAGCTATGGGAAAAGGCAATCCAGGTAAATTTGGAGTTGGGAAAACAAGCCCTCCGGTCTTACTTAGCGAATCAGGCGTTGCAGGCCCTGGAACGGGTGTTGTTAGCCGCCGATACCGGGGGACTGGCGGTTCCCGAGGCCCGGTTTGAAGCGCATCATTTGTTGGGCGATACCCAGATCAGCCTGGGGCAGTATGCACTGGCGTTAGAACATTTGCGGCAGGCGCGTGAAATGCTGCCCCTAGAACCCACGGCGACGGAAGATGTCGCGCGGATGGCCGATTTGGAGTATCATGAGGCTACAGCTTTAGAAGCGCAGGCTGAATATGATGCGGCATTGGTTGTGGTGGAACGTGGGTTGGATTTGCCGGGGGTGGGGCAGATGTTAGAAGGGGCGCGACTTTATTTGTTGGGGGCTGACCTATATCGCAGGCGGAACAACTTTACACAGGCTAACACTTGGGCGCAGCGTAGCATAGCATTGACCGCGCGCTTGCCCGGTCCGGAGGCGCAGCAGTTGCGCTCCCGCGCGATGTACATGATGGCGTTGTTGGCGTCGCTGCGGCGGTTAGGAAATAGTGGATAGAGGGGGGAAAGAGAGAATTTTTCCGACCTAAAGACCGAGAATTAATGGAGTATTTTTGCGGGCGGTACTCCGCCCGCAAAAATACTCCCCCTTTAGACTGCTGCTTTAGCGGCCTATTTTCAGGGGAATTACTTATGAACGCCGTGTGTTCACCCGTAGTTGGATGAAAATTTAAGACGAAACTAAGTTTTCAAGGGTTTTTACAATTTACGATTTGCCAATTTGCGATTTTCTAAGGGAGGTCATTATCATTATGAGTCAAACGGCCAGTTTTAATCGCATGCCGCGTATTCAGGAACCATTGCCGGTGGGTGAGGTGAAGTTACCCGGCCCGCCAAATTTGCAGGATATTCCCAAACAAAGTTGGGTTCAAATACTTTTAATGGGCCTAATACCGGCGATACTTATGGGCGGTATCTATTACGCTATTTATTCGGCCCGTAATGCTGCGAATAGTAGTGGTAGTTCATCGTCTGTTTGGTTAATGGTACTGCCTATGATGGCGATGCAGATTGTGGGTAGTGTGACAAGTGTGGTGCGGCAGAAACAGCAGCGCAAGGCCACCGCACAGAAAAATATGGAGGCGGAAGCCCGCTATGCAGAGGCCGTGCAGTTGCGAGCGTCTGAGTTGGAACAGTACCGGCAGGCGCAGCGGCGCGTGCGCCAGGAGATGGATCCTAATTTGGATGTGTTGTTTAGACGCGCGGTGACGCGGGACGCGCGTTTATGGGAGCGAAGACCTGAGCACGAAGATTTCTTGAGTATGCGGTTGGGTATGGGATTATTACCCACGACCACTAAAGTGACTGCGCCCCATCCTGATATGCCGGACCCTCGGTTGGCTGAAGTGCATAGACTGGAAGCCGAATACCAATTGGTGCCTCAAGTGCCCGTCACGGCCAGTATCCGTTTGGGACCGCTAGGGATTGCTGGCCCGGCCCCGGAACGTGCCGGCATCGCGCGCGCGATGTTAATGAATTTGGTTGTGCATCACGCGCCCGACGATGTCCATTTATTGGCCGTTTACTCGCCCCAGCTCATCAAAGAGTGGGAATGGTTAAAATGGTTACCCCATACCCACGCATTATCTGAACAAGATGGCGCGTATCATTTAGCCAATGATACGCACTCGGTCCAGGAACTTTTAAAGGAATTGTTAGAAGAACTACACCGCCGTCAAAACAAGATGTTTTCTAAATCCTATGATGAGCAAGTACCCCAGTGGCCGTGGATTGTACTGTTTGTGGAAGATTATAGTCTGGTGCGTAATGATCCGGCTATGCATATTTTACTTTCACCGGAGGGAAGGCAGCTTAACGTTACCGCCGTCTTCCTGGTGGATCACGTCCATCAGGTGCCGATGGGGTGCAAGTCGATGGTGGAAATTCAGCCCAACAATGAAATCAGTTACGCTATGGAAGGAAGTGGGTATGCGATTTCTTCGTGGCCGGAATACACGGAGGCGACGCAGTGTGAGCGAGTAGCACGGAGTCTGGCCCCAATTCAAGTTGGGGGACTGGTGGATTTAGATGGGGCAATTCCTACCAACGTGCGCCTGTTAGATATGTTGAAGATCAGGAATTTGGACCATTATGATGTTGCTGTAAGCTGGCAGCATCGTGAGCCTGAGGACAGTTTGTTGATTCCCATTGGTGAGCGGATCGGGTACCAGCCGATGATCCTGGATTTAAAGCACACGGGCCACGGCCCGCACGGTTTGATCGCGGGCACGACGGGATCGGGTAAAAGTGAGTTGGTGCAAACCCTGGTGGTATCGCTGGCGTTGACCCATCATCCCTATGATGTGGGCTTTGTATTGGTGGACTTTAAGGGCGGCGGCACGTTTGATAAGCTCAAGGAGTTACCTCACGCGCTAGGGATGGTGACCGATCTGAGCGGCAATCTGACCACGCGCGCGCTGGTGGCGCTGGAGGCCGAGATAGACCGGCGGAAACGGTTATTTAATGATGCAGGCGTCGCGGATATTAAAGATTATCAACGAAAATATTGGCTGGGGCGTCCCGATGCGCAAACTCCTTTACCGCGCCTGGTAGTTATTGTGGATGAGTTCGCGGAATTGGTCAGCGATTATCCCGACTTTATGGATGGGTTAATTAGCATCGCCCGTGTGGGCCGGTCGCTGGGAATCAACATGATTCTGGCAACACAAAGTCCCGCCGGCGTTGTGAACCAGCAAATATGGGCGAATGCGAAATTCCGTATTTGTCTCCGGGTAGAAGCACGCCAGGAAAGTATGGATATGCTCCATCGCGCCGAGGCTGCAAATCTGCCTCGCATTCCGGGACGGGGTTATGTCCAGGTAGGGAACAATGACGTGTTTGAGCTGTTCCAGGTGGCGCGAGTAGCAGGGACCTACCACGTGCCGGGTAACACAGATACATTGATTGCCGAGCGCGGGGGACGGATTGTGATCAACGAAATATCGCCCCTGGGACGGCGCGCGCAATTGTATGATTCTAAGAAGGCTAAGAAAAAATCCGACCATCATGATCCTCTCACGGATATGGATGTCGTGGTGGATACGTTAATGGGTGCGGCAGAGCGATTGGGGATTGAAAAACTCGCGAGCCCGTGGCCGGACGCGCTGCCGGAACAGATGATGCTGTCATCGCTATTATCACAGATGGCTTTTAAGGGTTGGGATGGACAGCAATGGTGCTTTGGACAGGAGGTCAAGGAGGTCACCCCCAAGCGGTTTTGTACTAAGTGTGGGCAACTCTTGCGGCCCGGCGCTAAATTCTGTGGGTATTGTAGGACAGAAGTGCCGCAGCGCTGCGCGCAATGTGGCAAAACCCTCAAGCGTGGTGCGAAGTTCTGCCCCTCCTGTGGCGCATCTACCGGCGAGGGGGCGCGTCAAGTTGCTTCTTCCCCGGTACGTCCTCCTTCCTCAAATGCACCCGGCCGTCCCTGGCTCACGGCAGTTTTGGGGTTGTTAGATGACCCCGCGCACCAGCAACAAATTCCCTTAACGTTGCCATTGATGGAGCAGGATGGACAATTTCTTGTGATCGGCGCGCCGGGATCGGGGAAGGACATGTTGTTGCGTACCTGGTTGTTAAGTCTGGCCTATACACATACTCCAGAAGAGGTCAGCTTTTACTTGTTGGAGTTTGGCGGGCAGGCTTTGAAGGTGTTTGGCAATTTGCCGCACGTGGGGGGTATTTTCACCCCACTTGACGATGAACGGATCCGGCGTCTGTTCCGCCTGTTGTTGGATTCCCTGGAAGAGCGCAAGACTTTGTGCAACCAGACCGGTGTGGATGGCCTGGTGCGCTTGCGCGATGTGCGCCCGGATATTGCGCCCCCGGCGATTGTGGTGATGCTCACTGGTTTTATGGAATTCCGCACTATGTACCAGGATGATATTTACCAAGCTCTTATGCGCGTGATGCGCGAGGGTGGGCCGTATGGGATGCACGTAATCCTGGTGGGCGACCGCGCGGGCGACGTGCCGATGGCAATCAGCAGTGTGGTAGCGCGCCGGATCGCGCTGCGCCTGGCCGATGTGGGGGATTACAGTATGGTCTTGGGGATGTCGCTCAAGATCAGCAAGGAACAGAAAATCCCCGTGGGTCGAGGGTGGTATGGCCGCCCGCCCCTGGAATTCCAGACGGCCAGTCCCGTGGACGAGGTCGACGAGGTGAAACAGTTGTCCGCTCTGCAACGGCTGGTGGATCAGATGGATAATGCCTGGAAAGGACCGCGCCCGCAATCTGTGGAGATGTTGCCCAACGTTGTTAATTTGGATACCCAGGTCCTATCCAAAGTGGATTTATCAAAACAGCCTGTGTCGCGCCCCCGTGTGGCCGTTCCCCTGGGTTTAGATGGAGTGCGGATGCGCCCGTTGCTGGTGGATTTAGTCAACGATGGCCCGGACTTCATCATTGCCAGTACGCCCCAGGGCGGAAAGACGACATTGTTGTGGACGTGGGCTTTATCACTCGCAGAATTTAACTCACCCCAGCAGGTGCAGTTTGTGCTGGTCGCGGGGCGGCGTAATAGTCTGCGCCCTCTGCAAAACTTACCTCATGTCCTGGACTACTGCCGGACGCCGGAGGAGTTCGCGAATGGTGTGTCGGCGCGGTTATTGGCCGAGATTGACCGGCGTGAGACGGCCTTGAGTGAAGGAGCTATCACATCGGGCGATTTGCCACAAATTGTGGTGATGTTTGATGATTATGACGAATTTGTCCAGGCGGCGAGTAACAAGAGTGGCGTGATGACCGATCTGGAGAGATTGGCAAAGCGGGGCCGGGATGTAGAGTTACACACCATTGTGTGTGGCCCTTTGCCCGCGATGGGCGTGGATTATAAGGATACCGTGGTCAAACAACTCAAATTGGGACGCTCTGGCTTCCTCTTGCGGGTTTTGGACGCGACAGAGCAAAATCCCTTGGGATTGCGTATTCGGGCCTCTGAATTGGGTGATATGCCACCCGGACGAGGCTATGTGGTGCGGAACGGCAATGGCGAAATGTTCCAGGTGGCGATGCCGGGGGATGCGGTAGTGGTTACTGAGCACGTAACCCAGGTGCGTGAGCGGTGGTTAAACGGTCACGGGGAACCAGCCGCGTGGCCGGAAGAAATTTTGAAGGCTTGTGAACCTGATGAGGTGGACTAAATCACCGGGCTTGAGTTATAACAAAAAACATGGCAGGGAATTTCCTGCCATGTTTTTTTGTTAGTTGTTTTTTTAGGCTACATCCTGATCCAATTGTTCAAACTGATCGGCAATTCTCTTGAGGTGGTCAATCATCATTTCTAGTACTTCTTCAAGATTCTGTTGAAGTCCCCGGACAGTCTCTCTAAAGTTATCTAGATAATCTTGCTGTGCCATACCGGTCCAATCCAAGGACTCTACGGTCGCGATCATCTGATTGAGCTGTTGGCCCATCTCGTCTTGTTCTGTATCCAACCTGTTGGCCGTACTCCTAAGTTCCTCTGGCCTAATATGAATTACCTGCGACATAATTGTGCCTCCTTAAAAATAGTGAAAGATAGATTATTAAGAAACATAAAGTTAACGTAGCTAACTTTATGTATACTCTATGCTAAATAACATTTTCATCTAATTCCCGGAATTCTCGAGCGATGCGCCGGAGTTCGGATGCGATTTCCCCCAACAAGTCGGTAAATTGATTCATCTTGGGCAGCATTTCATCCCATTCTGCGTAGAATTTGTTTTGCGCGACGCCATCCCAATCGGAATTGAGATCGTTCATCGTACTGCGCAGGGTCGAGATCATACTTTCGGTATCATTTTTTTTTGCGTCGAACGTGCGAGCGACGGACTCTAATCTTTCGGGTGCGACAGTAATTTCAACCATTGTATTTACCTCCGTCTGGACATGATTTGAAATTTAACTATAATTATTATAGGTATTTCTGGAAAAGATGCAAGTAGGTCAGAAATTATTTTACTATGTACCTTTATCCTAACCTTATCTATTGGAGAAGTTTACATAATGCAAAATGACAAGAGAACAGGTTGCCAGACTGATGGAGTGACGGGGCTAATCTCTAATTTCTAATTTCTGCTTATGTTTTATGCATCACGTTTCACGTTTGCTATCACTAACTGCACAAAGTGAGGTCATTATGGTACGTATCCGTTTAGACACAGATCATGTACGTGGCGCCGGGCGACAGTTTGCTTCTGAGAGCAATCACACCGATCAAATTGGGGGGGAACTTCAAAATGCTATGGGTTCCCTTGATACCGGATTGTGGGACGGGCACAGCCGCGCCGCTATCGAACCCCTGCTTGACCAGGTACATCCCAGCAACGCGCGCGTGGCCCGAGAACTTGATCGGCTAAGCCAGTTGTTATTCCGGGTTGCTGACCAGTTCGAGGATGAGGATAATAAGGCTGCACGTAATTTGGCGGGGATGCCGTGGGTGGATTGGGATACTAGCGGGAGTGGCGGCTTTTGGGAAGGTATTGTCGATATTCTTCAGCCTTGGTGGCCTTTCCCCGGCTCCCCCCCATGGAATTGGTGGGTGCCGTTTCCCTGGCCCCCGCGTGATTGGAATTGGGCGTCTATCTTGCCTTTCCTTCCGCTCTTGCCTCCACTGGGCCTGTTACCCGGTATCATAGCGCCTATATTGCCGGGATTGTTACCTCAACCCACGCCGCAACCTGCGCCGGAGCCAACACCGCAGCCTGAACCCGAACCTCAACCAGAGCCGGAGCCAGAACCAACTCCGCCTACGCCAGCTATAGTTCTGCCGTCAGAAGGCGTAGGATTTGATTTACGTCCCTGGTCTTATGTTGATGCACCAATTCAAAGTAGTGTGGAGAATCGTAGTGCAGATACGTATAATCAGGTACTTGATCAATTTAATGTCGCAAATAATCCGCGTTATTTAAAAAATCAACAGGGTAAAAACGAGACGTATTGTAATATTTATGTGTGGGACGTGACGCGTGCTATGGGCGCAGAAATTCCTCATTGGATTGATGAAAATGGGGATCCCGTTCCTCAGGGACAGGGAAAAGAATTAGACGCTAATGGCTCAATTTGGTGGCTTGAAACGTATGGCCCGCAAGAGGGTTGGCGTGTAGCGAGTGCCGAGGAAGCTCAAGCATTAGCTAATCAAGGGCAACCTGTTGTGGCTACTTATAAAAATCCATCAGGGATTGGCCATGTAGCTATGGTTCGACCGGGAGATTATCCTGCGGCACCTGGTCCTTCTATATCCCAAGCAGGCGGTAAGAATTTTAATGACGGTACAGTCCAGGATGGTTTTGGAAATCGTCCGATTGTCTATTATGTGCATATTTGAATGGAAATTTACACATGTATACTTTAACCCAAAATGAATACTTATTTCTACACGCGGCTTTCCGGTCTGCGTTCGCGTGGGGTGTGCAAACTGAATTTGCGGATGATGCGGCCGAGCGGGTGGCGATGGAGACAGCGTTTTCGACTTTGCAGGAGAAAGGCTATGTATCATTAGCGTCCGATCAAATGTATCTTCCTCCTGAGTTGTGGTCGTTGATGAAGGTATGTACCGCGCCGCAGCAGGTGTTGTTGTGGTCTTATGCCGATGGTCACGACACCCAGGATTTGCGCTTTGTGTATTGGGGTGGCGGGATACTGGTTGAGGATCGGGTGCTGCCAGCCCATGCCCGCCAGTTGCAACAGATTGAGACTGTGGCGGACCTGGTAGAGAGTTTGAAAGCGTACTTGAAGTTAGCTCAACAACCACAGACTGGTGGCGTAGCGCAGACATTGCCGGTTACCGTGCTTGCGGAGGTAAAACAGATCGCCGCACAGGGACCGGCAGTAGTGCAGGATAAATTGGTGCAGGCGGGGGTGGATGCGACGTCGGCGGCATCCCTGGCGCAGGTGTATGCTGCGCCTGTTGCCACCGTGGTGTTGGCGCGTGTTATTCCCGGCGAAGAGGGGATGGCAACCAGTATGGTCTTGATCGAATCGGCAGCGGGCTTGTGGGAACTGCACGCGCTGGACGCGACTCAAATGGCGGTTGCCCCGGTGGACGCCGAGACTGCCGGGCAGATGATAGCCGGTTTTTGCGGGGTTGAGCGTGGGGATTTGGCATAAACGCTGGATTGAAGTCACAGGGCTAAAAGGACAGATCCCTATCGGGTTACCCATCCCCGCAGGGGCTTCGCCGCTTTAGTGCCGCTTTAGTTGCGGGTCTTCTGGTGAGCGAGGAATTGTATAGTAGATGCAGTGCGTAAATTGTAAAGCCGAAAACCGCGAGGGGGCTAAGTTT
>JAFGFI010000140.1 GCA_016931185.1 Anaerolineae bacterium | reverse complement strand
TGACCACGCAAAAACTTCATCTCTAAGATATTGTATAACAACCACTCAGGAGCTGTCAACTTGCGTTCACCATCAGGTCGCAATTGTTCGATAGCCTGGCTAAGCACCGCGCGCAGCCCCTTGACAGTATTCCCATCATACTCCACAGCCGCCCGTTTGACCACTTCTAAATCTAACAAAGGATTCTCTGTCAAACGCGGCCCCCCCCAATAATGCGAAAGCGCATTATGAACCCACTGGGGGAATTCGGGGGACTTCACCAGAGCAAAACCGACCGCGGACTCACCCCCATAACGCAACATGCTCCCTCTACGCTGAATATCCTGTAACTCCGAAAGTAAGGGAGAGAATGCTTCAAAAACCACATGCTGTAGTCGCCGGTCTTCCAACGCTGCGCCAGCCTGGAGTAGTAATTGCTCCAACATTTCCTCCTGATCGGGATCCAATGGTAACGGAATGTCGGGGGCATGGATACCGATCAATCCCAGTAATTGCTGGCCCGCTTTGTCGCGAATGGTCATCACCCAGTACCCATTCCAAAAAATAAAACGATCTTGTCGTTGAGCTTTAGCCACCTCGGAAAACGGTAACTCGGCAATTGCGTCCGGTGAAATACGCATATCCTGCCACTCGGAAATAGCCCAGATTTCCCAACGCAGTTCCCCGTTTTCCAAAATGGCAATAAAACCGCCTTCACTGTGCAGCAATTCACACAACGCAGCCAATACATTCTCAAGAAACTGGTGCAAGTCGGTCGTCGTTAATAACCGCTGGCTTAACTCCTGAACTTGAACCACTTCTGGCTGGGTTTCCCGGTACAAAGCTAAGTCCAACAAAGGCTTACTTAATTCTACACCCAATTGCGCAATGATCACGGCCGCTGCAAGAGAAACAAAGGATAATGTATACGGGCCTAATCCCAGGGCGCGCTCCAAAGTCAACCCTATGCCAAAAGCTATCAATGCAACAATTGCGCTCACCGGACCGCGCAATAGGAAGCGCACCAAGCGATGCTTGATCACTCGTTCGGGGGTTAACGCTCCGATGAAGGCCACGCTATAAGCCATAAAGACTAACATCACCGCCACCGCGATATTGCCTACAATGAGAAAAGTCCGCAGTAGCATCTCTGACCAGCCTACAGACCAGCCGCTCAATAATAGATAGGGAAAAACTCCCAGTGCAGGGGCAACAAAACCGATCAAGAGATAGGCCATACGACGTCGCGCCGCGCGCGTATAGCAACGCCGCCGTGCAATCAATGTCTCGCGCAATCCCCACAACGCGATAAACGCAAAGAACAGGGCGAACGGATAAAAAAGAGGCCCAGGTCGTAGATGGGGTGCACCGGCGGAAAACATTCCATCATAGACCACCCAATCCGTATACATAACCAGGAATGTAATCACAGCACTTAATAAAAAACTGACCGGACGCAACCAGCTAGAGAGCCGGTCCTCCTGTACGGACAATCGGATAGAACGTACAAATTCAATATAAAAGGGGGGTGTAAAAGCAATCCCTATCCACTGTAAACGCAGCAGTTGTTCAGCACGTTCCGCTTCCCGGATATCTGTCAACAACAAATCCATCAGATAGACAATAATAACGCACCCCAATAACCAGCTAAACGCGCGGGCAACACGACTCTCATGATTGTAGAAAAACAAGTAAAGCACCAGTGCAAACGCAGTAGCACTCACACCTGCAGTCAATATCTCATTGACTCTAATCAAAAAATGTAATAAATCCATAGGAAGCGATCAAGAAAACATCCAGCTTATGTCGTTGTATCTTCCAGGAAACGACCAGGATGATTGTGAAAGTGGGTTATGAAGTCAAAATCAACGTTTTTGACCAGTAGCACAGTTCTTAGTTCCTGGAAAGTCACTTCTTCCGAGGCTAACGGATACGCTTGCAGAGAAAAAGGGCCAACTCCTGCCCTGGCCAATAGGCTTCTTGAAAGCCACAAAAAACAAATCCATGTTTAAGGGCAAAACTGATCGCGGGTTGTGCTTTAGGAGGACAGGCTAACATAAGTTGGGCCACATCCTGACGCGAACACCATGTCACCGCAGTTTGAAATAATTCCGAAGCTATCCCTTGCCGTCGTTCTTCTAGGGCCACAACCAAATCACAAATACGCGCAGTATGCTGTTCTACCTCATGGCTCAACGTCAAGTACCCAAGTATCTTACGGTGTTCCGCAGCCACCCAAAACCCATCCCGGCGTTCCCACCCTTTTAAACGTATTTCTTTAGGCAGTGACGGGGACATCCGTTGTTTACGAGGCAAGCGAATTTCCTCAAAATGCGCCTCCCACACCTTATCTCCACTTACCATCTCTATCTGCCACGCAGATTCAGTCTCATAGGACATGTCCAATTCCAGGCAAAACGGCCAATCAGTATTGCGAGCAGTACGCACGCGCATTGTCACCTCCCAAATTTACACTATTCACTCGTAGATACCACATTTACAGGGATCGTACACAATTTCGTATTCCCGTAAATGTCCACCACCACTAAACGGAAACGATATATTCCCGGTGGATAATCCGTCACATTCGACACATCCCATGTTCCCAAAACACCATTTTCTACGGGTATACTATATTGTGAGACAAAATTCGGAGTATCGGAACCTGGAAACTGTACCTCAAATTTATAGTAAGAAAAAGTGTTGATCTTCGCCGTTCCTTCTACACTGACCAAACCAGAGACATTACTACCGGCCACCGGCAAAGTGAGTTGAGCATTGGGCGAAGGACAATCCGGCTGAAACTGCTCTTGGGGTGTCTCGGTGGGCACTATCTCAGTGGTAGGTGTCGCATTCACCACGCTCTCGGCCTCCATAACGACTTGAGCCGTAGGCACACTGGTCGCTGCGAGCGGTGTTGTCAGATTAATAGCAGTAGGAGTAGGCGTCTGCAAGCCCACAGCCTGTGGGGTTGGCGTCGGCAATGGAGGCAACAAAGGCGAAATAAACATATTGACGGCGAAGATCACTCCACCTAACAGCAGAAAAAGCACAGACATCACCCAAGCCCGCGCCATACGTTGTTGGTATACGTCACGTTCAAGAGAAAACTGTGCAACATCGCGCTGCCGTTTAGCTGAAAGCGCAGCAAACATATACATCACTGCTCCTAAGACACAGACCATGTACAACAACGGAGCTTGCCGCCCCAGCCAAACGAGAATAACCGTCATAGCGCCTGTAACACCCCCCGGATAATCGCCTCCAGACGTGGAACCAGAATTTCGCCAGCCTCCAACACTTCTTCATGGTTCGGCGGCGGCGCACCTTCCTCACCGGATAGTGTATTACTCAGCCCCGACAATCCCAGTACACGCATTCCCCCGTGGCGCGCTACAATCACTTCTGGCACAGTGGACATTCCCACCGCATCTGCTCCCATCAGACGCAAGAAGCGCACATCGGCAGGCCCTTCAAAGTTGGGACCGGCCAGACAAATATACACCCCTTGATGATAGGGGATCCCGGCCTCCTGAGCGACACGACGTGCCAGCGAGCGCAATTCTGGATCATAGGCATCATTCATACCGAGGAACCGGGGGCCAAACTGTTCCAGATTCGGTCCTCGCAATGGGTTAAGGCCTGCCATCCCGATCAAATTGATATGATCACGCAGAATAACAACCTCACCCGCGCGATACGTCATATTTAACCCGCCGGCAGCATTTGTTACAATCAGAGTTTGCACCCCTAGTACCTGCATCACACGAATAGGAAATGTCACCCGCGCCATACTATACCCTTCGTAATAATGCGCGCGCCCCTGCATCACCATTACAGACTGTCCTTCCAATTCTCCTAAAACTAGACGGCCAGAATGTCCGGCAACCGTAGAAACGGGAAAATAGGGAATATCGCTAAACGGTATCGTCACCGCATTAGCCACCGAATCGGCTAACGCGCTGAGACCTGAGCCTAAAATCAAGCCAACTTTTGGCATAAGATCCGTATGCCGCGCCGTTTGGAAATGGCGGCGGATAACGGTCACCGCTGCATCAAATTCCTTCATCGTAAAATAGTCTTCATTTGTCATGCTTATACCTCCAACAAAACACAAGCCATATCATAAGAGGGGGCTTTAATTAAATTCACTCAAGTTGCTACACAGATCTTAGTTTCGCCCGTGGGTGGGCCTGATCATAAACTTCTCGCTTACGCCGGCTGGAGACTTCGGTATAGATTTGCGTAGTCGCAATATTCGCGTGTCCTAAGAATTGTTGGACTTCCCGTAAGTCAGCCCCCCCATCCAGTAAATGCGTAGCAAAAGTATGACGTAAGGTATGAGGGGTCACTTTCCCCTCAATGCCCGCCGCTTGCGCATAATGCTGCACTAAAAACCAAAGCCCTTGACGTGTCAAGGGTTTGCCAATGTGGTTAAGAAACAGGTGTTTCTCCTTGGTATCCCGTAATAAAAACGAGCGACCTTCTTCACAATACTGCTGTAGACATTCCTGGGCAGTAGCGTAAAGAGGCACAATCCGCTCCTTGCGGCCTTTCCCCATGCAGCGTACCGTGCCATGTGGCAAATCAACATCGCACACTTCTAAACTGACCACTTCCGAGGCGCGCAACCCGGTGGCATATAACAACTCGAGCAAGGCTCTGTCACGCAGTCCAAGTGGGGTCTCATCTACTCCTGTCGCAGCTAATAATGCATGCACCTCGGCCAATGAAAGTACAGTTGGTAACCGGCGACCCAACCTGGGTTGATGCAACCATTCGGCCAGCTCTTGTGAGATGATCCCCTCAGAGAACAAATAATCTAAAAAGGAACGAACAGCAGCAACCTTGCGCGATACAGTCGAATCCTGATACTCTTTATCCTGTAACCAGGTGACAAAGTCCTCTAACAGTTCTGATGATAACGCCGTCCAGACCTTTATCCCGGCATCCTGGGTAAAGTCTAAAAACTGCATTAAATCACTGTTATAGGCAGCCAATGTATTACGTGTGTAACCACGTTCAAATTGTATATAATGCAAGAAATTCCGCAAATAAGAATCCATACGCTTATTGTTCTAAGTTTAATTTAGCTGCCCCTTGCGACTCCAAGAAGCCACGCCCCCAAAGAGGGCGATGGAGAATTTTTGCCGGTCGCAGCAATAGTTGAGGAGATTCACCTAAAGCCCACAATTGTTGAGCTATTTGCTCGGCGGCAAAAGGATACGCCAACGCGCGCGCGCGTTGGGCCATCGCCTCACGCCGCGCCGAGTCATTCACCAACGCCACCACTGCATCCGCAGCTTGTTTTACCTGCGGCGCCCAAATCCCGGCATCATGGTCCACAACATGCGTCACGTTTCCAGTTTCTTGCCCCGGTAAGGCGGCGTAAAGTATAATGGGTAATCCCGCTACAAACGCTTCTGATATTGTATTAGGTCCGGCCTTAGATACTAAAATATCAGCCGCGCGCATCCAAAGCTCCATATTAGATACAAATCCTTCCACATGCAATGGCGTTGTGGATTCCATACCAGACATGGCTTGCAGTTTTTCTTGGAGATCACGATTACGCCCGGCGATGACCACGAGCCGGGCGCGCGGACGGCGGTCAACCACAGCCTGGATCACTCGCCCCAGCGGGCCTAACCCCTGCCCCCCGCCTACAAACAACACCACGGGCAAATCATCAGGCAAATTTAATGCGGATCGAGCCGCTTCTCGTGACATAGACATCGCATCTGTAAAACTGCGCCGCACAGGCATCCCGGTCACTAATACACGCTCCTTTTCGACGCCCCACCGCACTGCCAATCGCTTTGTCGCTTCTGTAGGTACACAATACAAGTCCGCGCCCGGAGCGAACCAACTGGCGTGAGCGGTCACCATATCCAACGTCACAATAGCAAAGGGATTACGCCATCCCATCTGCTGAAAGGCCAACGCCAGGGTATAATTAGGAACCCCATGAAAAGATACAATGACATCGGCCGGATGGCGTTGGAGAAGCTTACAAATAGGTCGTCCAACATAGGGCCAGGTCAGATAAGACACAGCAGCGACACACCCCATCCAATCGGTAAGGCGAAACATCACCCACCAGGGAATACTTTTCAAACTGACCATCATGGGATACCAGTCCGGGAAGCGCGTCATAGGCCAACGTTGAAGTTCTACAAAAACATCGACCATCTCCACAACTACCCTATCCCCATAAAATAGTTCCATCTCTCGCTTAACTGCCTGTGTCGCAGCGCGATGGCCCCCGCCGGTATCGGAGAACAAAAACAGAAAACGCTTTGGCGGTGAAGAAATCCGGTGTGGTGAAGGTTGTGGTTCCTTAAACACTGAAGTCATCCTCTTCAATCCCTCCTTTTGAAGAAAATCCAGGGTTATTCCATATCTCGCGGGCTTCGTTTGATAAAACGCTTGATACGCGATTCAAAATGACGGCGGGCAACCAACACATAACGCTTACATGTCAGACATTCAATCCCAATGTCGGCCCCTACTCGTAGGATACGCCATGTCTTCCCACCACATGGATGCGTTTTGCGCAACTCAACCACGTCGCCCACATACAATTCCAAAGGCTCATGTCCTGCCATCAACAAAACTCCTGCATTAGATATAACTTAAGTCGCCACTATATATAAAGGCCCGTGACCGGCTATCAACTTATGCCCGCCATAAGAAAGCGAACCCTAACAACACCAACCACCCTGCCATCATCAGTGAAAACCAACGCCATCCTTCAGCCGCCACAGGTGCCTTTTCCAAATGTAAAATGGGCGTTTCCTCCCAGTGATAATGAGGCGACAGTGCCCAGCCTACCATAGCGCCGGCCAGGAAACCACCCAAATGCCCCCACATACTAATCCCCGGTAAGAAACCAATGATTAGGTTAAGCCCGGCGGTTTTTAGCAATTCCTGCGCATACCAGCGCCCCCCTGAGAGTTGTTCACGATATTGCCGGTAATAGATGAACAGCGCCCCCAATACGCCCATCACCGCACCAGAAGCTCCAACCGTCAGAGAATCCAATCGTCCCAACAGCGTGACCAAAATACTCGCGCCTAACAGCCCAACCAGATAAATAAGTGTGAAGCGTCCAGGACCAAACAAACGCTCTACCTGGCGTCCCAGAGCATATAGCGCGTACAGATTAGAGAAAATATGTATCACATCGCCATGTAAAAATCCTGTCGTCAGCAAACGCCACCATTCTTTGTCAGTGACCACCCAGGCAGGAACCAAACCACCTAGCCCATACATCAGGTTTTGCGCGAGCAGTGTCAACAAAAAGATCACAATATTTAATCCTATAATAACATAAGTTACGACAACGCGTGAAGAGGGAAGTCGATAACTCACTGCGGGAACATCATCCCCCTCCATTTCTGAATGGGGCGTCATTTCCGAATCGGGCGTCATTTCTGAATGGGACCCCATTTCTGAATGGGGCGTCATCTCTGAACTATGTTGTACATCCAATGGATTATGATTATTCATATCGCTACTCACAGTATCACTTGACGTGGATGTACACGCGCGTGTTCTGCTGTAATGATGCTCAACACATCCTCAACTGCGGCCTGCAGATGGCACTCGCGATTCACGACCACATAATCAAATTCATCAAGGTGCAGCATTTCCTCGCGCACCATTTCTATGCGACGAACCAATTGCGTCTCAGATTCCGACTGACGGCGACACAAGCGCACCACCAGTTCCTCCTCCGATGCAGCACTCAGGAAGATTAAAACAGCTTGTGGGATAAGTTGCCGGATCGTCGCAGCTCCCTGTACATCCAGGCGCATAATCACATCCTTCCCACTCGCCAATGCCTCGCGCACCTGCTGCTTAGGTATCCCCTTATACTGACCATACACTAACGCATACTCCAACAATTCCCCTTGATGGATCAAAGACTCAAACTCTGCCTCGGATACAAAAAAGTAATCCACACCATCCACTTCATTAGGACGAGGAGCACGAGAGGTAGCTGTCACCACGAAATGAAAAGCGTAGTCCTCACGCATCGCTAACGCCTGTACAACACTATCCTTACCCACTCCTGACGGGCCAGAAATAACCACTAACAACGGATAGTGTTTTGGTTGATATGGATCACGCAATATAATTTCTTCCATAGATTTTACCTTCGAAGATTATGAGTATAATAATAACACTGGAATTTCAACTTAATACTATACCACATTTGAACAGGAGAGAAAAAGAGATGCCTATCTATGAATACCGGTGTCGCCAGTGCCATCGTCGCTTTTCAATTTTCTGGCGCACCTTTGCAGCAGTAGATGAAACTCATATCAATTGTAAGCATTGCGGCAGTCAAAATGTACGACGGTTGGTCTCAAAAGTACGCGTACTCCGCTCTGAGGATAGTGTTATGGAAGATATGGCAGATCCAAGTACCTGGGGGGATATCGATGAAAATGATCCCAAGAGTATGGGACGTTTTATGCGTCGTATGGCTAACGAACTTGGTGAAGAAGCAGGTGAGTTGGGGCCAGAATTTGATGAAGTGATTGACCGTCTGGAAGCCGGACAAGATCCAGAGCAAATCGAACAAGATATGCCCGATCTGGCAGGGAATATTGGGGATACAGGCGGCATGGATACATTGGGTCCAGACTAAGGAGAACTTATATTTTTATGGAAGAAGCATACACCTCTTCGTTAAGCGGACGCTGGGCGCTGATTTTAGGGGCTTCCAGCGGCTTTGGCGCAGCAACAGCGCGCGCATTGGCCCAGGCTGGGATGAACATTTTCGGTGTTCATCTGGACTTGCGCCGCACGCTAGACCAGGCGCAAGCCGTCATCGCCGATGTAGAAGCCACAGGAAATCGGGCTATCTTCTTTAACACCAACGCAGCAGATGCCCGCAAACGCGCCCGTGTGATCACTAAAATTCAGGAAACGTTACAACAAAATGCGGTAGGTTCTATTCATCTTATGGTACATACCCTGGCCTTTGGCAGCCTTCGCCCCTATATCACCGATACACTTGATGATGTGACCACCGAGGTTCAAATGGATATGACTCTGAAAGTCATGGCCCACAGCCTTGTTTATTGGACGCAGGACCTGGTCAGGGCCAATCTGCTAACACGTGGAAGTCGCATCTATGCTATGACCAGCATCGGTTCCCAGCGGGCTACGGCTAGCTATGGCGCTGTCTCGGCAGCCAAGGCCGCCCTGGAAGCACACATGCGCCAACTTGCCCTGGAGCTTGGGGGACGCGGTATTGCCGTCAACTGTCTTATGCCTGGCGTAACAGACACACCTGCGCTGCGCGCCATACCCGGTCATGAAAAAATCATAGAACAAGTCTTAACCCACCATCCGGGGGGAAGGCTCACAACACCAGAAGATGTAGCGCAAGTTTTAGTCGCCCTGGCCGCTCCCTCAATTACCTGGCTCTCGGGGGCAGTCATCCCGGTAGATGGAGGAGAGAGCATCCTGGGCATCAGTTAACTCATCACAGAGTGATTCTATCAACCTATGGTTGACATTATCACCTCACATGATAAAATATCTAAAATTTCAGAAGAGCTACGCATTTTGCAAATACGATCTTATACTTGCAAAATAAGTGGAAGAGGAGTCGGAAGTGGAACAAGAAAAGGGTCACCCCGCTGAGCCCACCTCAATGGAGAATTGGGAGGAGGCATTAGAAGAAAGTATAGCAGAGAGCACACCCCGTCGCGGAGAATTACGGGAGGGGCAAGTTATCGGTAGAACCCAGGATGGTGGGTTACTGATTGATATAGGCGCGAAACGTGATGGTTACGTCCCGCACGAGGATTTGGAAGAGATCGAGGATGTGGAATTCGAAATCGGGCAGGACGTTAAGGTCTTGGTTAATAAGTTCCATGATGGAGATGGGAACGTAGAGCTTTCCATTTCACAGGCCCTGCTACAGGAAGACTGGATTCGGGCTGAAGAGATGATGAAAGAGGAAACACTCTATGAAACATCCGTGATCAGTTCCAACCGGGGCGGGTTAACCGTGGGCTTTGGCCGGTTACGCGGCTTCATTCCTATGTCACAGCTTATTGGGTTTTCTCGCATCCGCCAACCCGGAGAACGTCATCGCCGCTTGGAAGCCAAAGTAGACAAACCCATCATGCTGAAAGTCATTGAGGTCAATCGTCGTCGTCGTCGTTTGATTCTTTCTGAACTAGCAGCAGCAAAGGAATGGCGCGCGATGCGGCGCAGTGCATTATTAGAAGAATTGGAACCCAATTCAGTCCGCAGAGGGCGTATCAGTCAAATTACCGATTTCGGGCTGTTTGTAAACTTGGGGGGGTTAGATGGTTTGGTCCATGTTTCCGAACTCTCCTGGGGACGTATTGATGATCCCAATGAAGTTTATCGTGTCGGACAGCGGATTAAGGTTAAAGTGTTAAGTGTTGACCGTGAGCGACAGCGGATTGCGTTGAGTATCAAAGCTCTAACGCCCGATCCCTGGGAAACTGTACCGGAACGATATGAGATTAACCAATTGGTAGAAGGAAAAATCACCCAGATCGTCGATTTTGGTATCTTTATTGAGATGGAACCTGGCGTCGAAGGCCTGTTACACAATTCCGAGTTGGGAGATCTCGAGCAGCGTGAGGAATTGGAAGCTGGAGGCAATATCCTGGTAAAAATTATCCGGATTGAGCCTGACCGCCGACGCATTGGGTTAAGCGTGCGTCAAGTCCGCCGTGAAGAATGGGAAGCCTGGGCTACTCGCCAGATCACAGCAAAAGAAGAAGAAATCGAAGATGAAGAAGAAATCGAAGATGAGGAAGATTTTGCCGATGAAATGGACTTCGAAGATGAATTTGCCGATGAAGCTATGGAGGATCAAACCGAAGGTGTTGAAATAGTAGCCGAAGAAGAGATCGTCGAGGCTGAGTTTGAAGCAGAGTCCGAAGCAGAACCTATCGAAAATGGGTCTGAAGTAGAACCTGGATCTGAGGTATAAATCACTGCCACACAATAAGGGAGAGTAAAAACCGGATGGGTAAAAAAGAAGAGAAGGTATTAGCAGAGGGCACCGTGTTAGAGGCTCTACCCGGGACACAATTCCGTGTAAAATTAGATACAGGTCACGAGATCCTAGCTTATCTATCCGGAAAAATGCGCAAGTATTATATCCGTATTCTGTTAGGGGATCGGGTGCGAGTTGAACTTTCACCCTATGATCTGACCCGTGGACGTATCACTTACCGGCATAAACGCCATGGGGGATCCTCCTCAGAAGAATAAAGAATATACAACACAAGCGCCCGTCAATATGACGGGCGCGCTTCTTTAATATTCTAATACACAAAAATGACTACCCCCATCCGGTAATCAGAGCTACCCAGTCCCCCTGCTGCCGCGTTTGTATGACCTTCAACCCGGCCTCTAAAAGAACCGTCTGCACCGCTGCTACTTGTTCTTCCAAAATGCCGGATACAATCAAAATCCCGGAATGGCGCAGATGTTGCGCCAATCCCGACTGCACCATCTGAATGATAACCGGTGCAAGGATATTGGCCAGGATCACGTCATAATCACCCTGTACATCTTGCAAGGATCCATGGATCACGTTGAGTAAATGTTCAATTCCATTATCGCGGGCGTTACGCTGCGTAGCGGTGATTGCATGTGCGTCCGTATCAACTGCCAATACTTGCTTAGCCCCAAGCTTGGCGGCCACCATTGCCAGTATTCCTGTGCCGGTTCCCATGTCCAAGACACACGCGCCCGGCACCATCAGCTCTTCCAGTGCCGCCACGCATAATTGTGTAGTTGGATGCAGGCCTGTGCCAAACGCCAGTCCAGGATCCATCTCCAACACAGTTTCTGAAGTCGATGGTGTATAGGTACGCCATGAGGGTTTAATCACAATATGCTGCCCCAAATGAAGTACCTGGATGCTCTCTTTCCAACCAGCAGTCCAATCCTGATCAGGAATAAGCGAAAACCCAGGGGGCGGGATAGGGGTAATTTGCCCCAAATGCCATAAAGCCTCCTCAATCTGCCGGCGGTGTACGTCCACCTGTTCGTCTACTTCCAGGTAGGCCTTCACCGTGACCGCTTCCCCCTCCCCTTCTCCTAAATCAAGGGCTACTCCCTGAGGTATATAGCGACTCAGCACCTCGGCGACGGCCTCAGCGGTTTCAGCATCCACGGCCACACTCACCTCAAGCCATTCTCCCATAACTTATATCCCAAACGCGTCTTTAAGGCGATCCATAAAGCTGACTTTCTCTTCCACCACGGTTTCGATCCCCAGTGTCTTCGCCAACTGTTGAAAAAGTTCACGTTGTTCTGCAGTTAAATGCGTTGGTGTTGCGACCTGTATCACAACCAGTTGATCACCACGACCATTGCCCCGTAAATGGGGGACTCCTAATCCACGCAACCGGAATACCGTGCCCGACTGAGTACCGGCCGGAATTGTAATCTGTCGCTCTCCATCTAATGTAGGAACCTGGACGGAATTTCCCAATGCTGCCTGTGCCATATTAATTTGAAATTCCAGAATCACGTCATTGTTCCGCCGTTTGAAATAAGCATGGTTTTTCACCTGGAGAGTGATATACAAATTGCCCTTCGGTCCTCCCAATTCCCCCGGTTCCCCCTGATCTGCCAGGCGAATGGTCACTCCATCATCAACACCCTGAGGAATCGTTACTGCAATAGTACGCCGGGCATACGTGCGCCCGGAGCCATGGCACTCACGGCAAGGCGTATGAATGACCGAACCCCTTCCACCGCACGTGGGACAGGGCGTAATGTTAACGAAAGAGCCGAGGATAGTGTGTTGTACACGCCGCGTCTGTCCAGAACCATTACATTCAGGACATCGCTCCGGGGATGTACCAGGTTCGGACCCTGAGCCATTACAAATCGGGCACATTTCTTGTCGCCGTACGGGGACCTCCTTCTCCGCGCCAAAGGCCGCCTCTTCAAACGTAATCTCCAGCGAAACGCGCACATCACGCCCGCGCCGGGCGCCAGAACGCCCGGTTTGGCCAAAATTGCCAAATCCTCCTAAATTGCCAAAGACCTCGGCGAAAATATCAAAGGGATCGCGCATCCCACCGAAATCAAAGCCCCCCATCGCGGTTGGTGAATCCGTACCAAACCTATCATACATCGAACGACGGTCAGGATCTGAAAGGACCTCATACGCGGCATTGACTTCCTTAAAGCGTTCCTCTGCATCCGGTTCTGAACTCACATCAGGGTGATATTGGCGCGCCAACTTCCGGTAAGCCCGTTTAATGTCTTCCTGTGCAGCATCTTTAGAAACACCTAGCACTTCATAATAGTCTTTAGTCATAATTACCCCATTGACTGTTCATCGGGTGTTTCATCCACCTTTGGAACAGTGTCGCTAACGGCTATATTAGACTCAGTCTGTTCACTGGCGGGCGCAGGTGCTTTGGCGACCACTACCATTGAGGGGCGGATAACACGATCTTTCATTGTATAGCCACGCTGCGTTTCAATCAGTACCTGGCCATCCTCACAATCCGTCGTTTCCTGGTAATAAATAGCCTGGTGATAGAGGGGATCGAAGGCATCTCCTACCTCCAAGGGTATCGGCTTCACATCTTCCGCCTCCAATACCTGGAGCAATTTACGCTGAATCAGGGCAATACCATCTACCCAAGCAGCTTCCTGCACAGCTTCGGGAATAGCGCCAAACGCGCGTTCAAAGTCGTCCACAACCGGCAACAACCGCATAATCAATGTAGCAATCGCATTAACGCGCCAGGAATCCCGATCATTATCCATACGCTTACGATAGTTAGCAAAAGATGCCTGCGTGCGCTGCCATCCGTCGAGATATTCCGCAGCTTTTTGCTCAACTTCGGCCAGTTGTGCCTTCAAATGCGTAATTTCATCAGGTTCTGGAACCTCTTCCGCCACAGATGGAATTTCCGCCGTACTTTCTTCCTCAGCAGAATAGGCTTCCCCCATCTTTTCTCCAACGGTCTCAGTTTCTAAAATTTCTTCTTTACGTTCCTCATTTTCCATACGTTTATACACCTCTTAATACATATTATCGTCTGCTATATCTGAAATTGCATCCCCGTTTCCGAACGAGTCGCCATTTCTTGGCGCCCCATTTCTTAATGGGGCGCCATTAAGAAATGGCGACCGCATCCCAGGTTGGTACATCTCATATACAAGTTCACCCAACACATTAGCCACAAATCGCACCGCCGATATCGTCCGGCCATACGCCATACGCACCGGGCCTACAACCCCTAACGCACCGGTAGCATAATTAGCTACACCATAACGGGACAAGATCACACTACACGCCCGTAAATCATCCCAACGTCCTTCTCCCCCAATAATAACCCGTACTGTTCCCACATCCACAGAGGGCTTTAAGGTCTCAGACAATACAGCTTGCAGGAGGCTCTGTTCCTCCAACACCCGCAACACACCAGATGAGGCCTGATCGCTTTCTGCAAACTCTGGCTCTTGTAATAAATCCGAAAGTCCATGCTGATAAATCTCATCTGCCGCACCCCCTTCCGCTTCACGCATTCTGGCAATGATCAACTGCACAATCTCGGCCTCAAATAAGGCGAATTCCTGTACACGCGCTTCGATCTCATCAGCGCCTAAATCGGCGCACACTTGATTCAATCGATCTGCCACTTCCCGCAGGGATGACTGATTCATCAACTGGGGCAAAGCCAGCATTTGCTGTTCCACCATTCCCTCATGGAATACCAGTACTAACAATACCGCTCGCCCGTGGGTAGCAATCAGCTCCAAATGTTTGTAACGGGCGCGTGGGGTGCGCGGAGCAGTCACCAATGCTGCACCCCGCGTAGAACGCGCTAACACTGATGAGGCCAGGGGTAACCATTCTTCAATCTGATCTCGCGCCTGGTAAAACTGATGCGCAATCATCCGTTGCTCGACCGCCGGCAACATCTGTTCATCCATCAACCGCTCGACAAAATAACGAAAACCACTTTCCGTGGGCAACCGCCCGGCAGAAGTGTGGGGTTGGCGCAGGTATCCTAACTCCTCCAAGCGCGCCATTTCGTTGCGCACCGTGGCCGGGCTAAAATCGAGCTTATAGTTTTCCACCAATGTCCGCGAAGCCACCGCAGCGGCTGAATTCACGTGCTCTCGTATAATCAGCCGCAACAACAACGCCTGACGTGGGGTTAATTCTGTCATTGTCTAACCTCTTTAAAAACTATCTCCATGTAACTTTAGCACTCTATCTTTTCGAGTGCTAAAACTTTATCTTAAATAATACCATGAAGAAGGCGCGTGTCAATAAGTTCACAATTAGAGTTATTGCCCCTGGCTTAAGTATATTCCAGACCCGGCAGGTCGAAGTTCAGGCTCGATACTGATAAACCAGCAATTGTTCAAGCTGTTGGGGCATCATACCGGGATACCCTCGCGTTGCACGTTGAAATATAGGTTTGCGGGCACAAGGGCTGGGAGTGTTGGGATGTAGCCGCGCTTTCCATAGCGCGCTCTTTGTCCCCACCGGTTATACACGCCAACAAATATAGCGGACTGGCCCCCATCGCGCCGTACTTCTTGGGGAATAGCGAATTACGAATTACGAATAGCGAATTACGAATTCAACTTTCATCCAACCGCTGGTGAACGCATATCACCGGGCCACTATTCATACCCGGTAGGATCGGTGTATTTGAGCGGATTGCCGATCACATACGTCCAGGGGTTCAAGAACTGAGGATGTATGGTATGCGTTGAGTTTTGTAAACAAACCGCGCCTTGACGGCAGCAAAGCGGCTAAAGCCGCAGGAAAGCGGTATTTTTTCGTTGACGGGCTATGCCCGTCAACGAAAAAATACCCTCAAACCCTCGTTTCTATCTGGAACAGGTGACAGGAAACAGGAATCGCTCACAAAATTAAACGGTTACCTCGCCGGCATATCCCCAACCACCCTGTGCCTCTCCGCTCTCCACCCCAAACGGCGACCACTCCCGGCTGCCCGTCACCGCGCCGGTGGCATCGGTGGTCTGCCGCGCGCTGCCCAGCGCGTCGGGCAGGATGAACGTCCATTCCCCGTCCGTGGTCCAGCCTAGCGTGTCGTGGCCCACCAGGTACACGTGGTCGCCGTCGCTCAACAGCTCCGGTACCCCGGTGGCCCAGTCCCACACGAACGTAGTCGCGACGCCGCCCTGCTCTTGCGCGACGCGTAGCCCATCAGCGTTGCAGGCGTTGTCCGCAACGCCCGTATACACTAATGTCGCGACAGGCGTAATGGCTTGCACCATCCGCCCCGCGCCGTCGTAGCCGTAGGTATTCGTGCCGTCGCCGGTCAAGTTGCCGCGTTGGTCGTAGGTGTACGTTACTCCATCCACGCTGGTTAAGCAGTTGGCGGCGTCGTAAGTGTAGGTGTGCGTGCCGGTAGCGTCGCTCAACGTGGTGCGGTTGCCGGCGGCATCGTAGGTATAGTGGTAGGATGCCCCGGTGGAGTAGTCCGCGCTGGTCAGGTGGGTGAGCGAGATTGGTATAGGAGAAGATACACAGGATATTCTTCTTAAACATAGGGAATGTACGGTCTGATGATGAGCACTGCGCGAGATAGATATCTATCTCGCGCAGTATCACAACAGATAACCGTATTGCTATTCAGAGGCCATTACGCACCACTGGCTTAATCTGCTCCACATTCTGGAGCAGGAAGTGTTGACAACGATAAGTATCACCCTCTATCACTCACCACTGGCATAATTTGATCCAGAACATCGTTGTCACCAGAGAAACGAAAACTTACGGGAAACATGCGATCCCCCTTGAAATCATACAAACATCTAAAATAAGCATAACCGTCAGCTGTGATAACGCGGGCATCACATTCATATTGATAAGCCCCAAACAGAGCTTGCACGTCTTGATATGTAGTCACACCATATTCAAAGGGTTGACCAATATCATCATAAAAATCAATGCTGTACACCACAGCCTCAGATTGGCAACGCTCATCTTGCACTGACAAACTTAACTTTTGACACAATTCCTGGATCACTACCGCATCTAATGGTGCCGTCAACTCATAGAGCCGTGCTATTTGAGAACGGGTAGCGACCGCGCGGGCAATCAAAGCTCCAACACAGCACAAACATACACTAAGCCCCACTACAATGCTAAGATTTCGGTTCTTCTTCATAACTTCTATCCTGGTTCGCCGGGTTACTCCGCAAGGGGGGCAATATCCCAGTGTTCTTCCCACCATTGTACTGCACCACAACTTCCTGGTCCTGTAGTCCCCAGTCTATCCCGGAGTACCTGGCACAAATCTTTGGGGGAAGGAATCACCCCTATGGAAATGGCAGTTCCTATTTCCATCCCCGCGTGAGATAGAAAATAGTCTTGCCAACTAGCCCCATACCCATTATCGGCGTTCAGAAATCGCCGGCTTTGAACAATATCGTGGAAGATATTGCCTGCGTGACCGATACAGATACCATCAACGGCAATCTCTGGATAAAGCGGGAAGGCAGTTTCGGCAATGAATCCCCACACATGATAAGGTTGGTTATGCCCATCTTGATAATCAAGATGAAATCCTTCATCCCCAAAATAGGGACTGCCATTATTATTTTTACAGTCGCGAGGTTCACGCCCAAAACCACTACACCCCTCTCTTTTCAACGTCCCATTTTGCACAAAGCTCTCAACATCCACCACCGCTTTCACTAAAGTCCCTGGCCCATAAGATTCAACACCCAGCAGGGTTAAACTCATCTCACCCAAAAAACTATGCCAGTCAGGATATAGCCGCGCATACATATCACAAATACGGGCCATTGCCTCCAGATCGTTTACCCCTCCCCAACGTGCTAATATAGCATACACAAAATCTATTACCGGATCATCACACACCCCATCCAAGTCTTCGTCCACGCACTGCCCCGAAGGATCGGTATAATTGATCGGACTCGCATACGCATACAACCACGGCTGCAAAGACTTAGGATACTGGAGTACTCCCTCCCACAGATCTTTACTGGTGAACCGTCCCGCCTGCACATCCAGCCACCGCGCGCGCAAATACACCAACCCCGCGTAAGCATCTTGCCACTCCCCAGTATACCCCAAACCGGTCTCTGTGCCTCCGCTCTCCACCCCAAACGGCGACCACTCCCGGCTGCCCGTCACCGCGCCGGTG
>JAFGFI010000139.1 GCA_016931185.1 Anaerolineae bacterium | reverse complement strand
TGGCAGATGGCACGGCAGACCAGCCCATACGGATGGTGGCAAATGGAACCAATGGTTGGCGTAGTATTCGTTTTGAAGACACGAGCGTGGATGCCCAAGCGGATGCAGAAGGACACCATCTATCAGGCAATCTCTTGCGCCATGTGGAAATAGAAGGCAGCACCTTTGGAATCAATGTACTCTCAGCCACTCCCTACCTGGCGCACCTTGACCTGGATGCAACAACCGTGGTGAGTCAATCCATTAGTGGGAGCCTGGGTGCTACACCTTTATGGTTGATGGATAGTGTGATTTCAGGAGGTGAAACGGCGGTTGTTCTGACAGGGGCTGTGAATGCACATCGAAATGTGATTGCGGGAGTGGGCCTTGTAGTCATCACAGGACCAGTCACGATTGGTTCCAACACATTTTCTGGCGGAGGTATTGCAGTTGGCTATGGCGGTAGTGGTACTATTTCCAACAATGTGATTGCAGGCGGAGGAATTTACATTGATGGCGTTTCTTCGATTCAACAGAATATCGTCCAGGGTGGCAGTATCGATGCCCCAAATACAACGACAGTGTTATCCAATACTGTGCGTGGCGGGGGCATTGTCGTCGGTGAAAGTTCCGAAGTGCGCGGGAACGATGTGTCTGGCGCATCCGAGTGGGGCATTAAGGGTGGTTTTGGAGGCACGATTCTTTTGCCCGATGGAGCGACAAACATCCATGCGATAGATAACCGAATTGTCGGTAACCAAAACGGTATCGCTGTGGCGAGTGGCCTGGTACAAGGCAATCTGATTGCCAACAACGTCGAAGTAGGTCTTGCTCTAGGCGAAGCGACAGTTATCAGCAACACGTTCACAGGCAACCGGGGTAGCGCGCTCAAAATTTCGTGGGAGCAGCCGCTTATGCTTGCGGGTAACAACCTGGAAGGCAATCTGGGACAATATGATCTTGAGAACACCATCCCCAGCAGCTCGTTTCCCACAATAGATGCGCGAAATAACTGGTGGGGAACCACGAATACTGCCATCATCCAACAGCGCATTTTCGATGGCAACGATGATCACAACTTCGGTATAGTACTTTACGATCCAATGCTCACAGCGCCGAACACTACTGCGCCAGCCTACGTTCGCGCGATCACACTTACGCCGGAAAGCCCGGTAGGGATTCAGACGGTGACGTTTGATGTATTGTTCAGTCGGGAAATGGATACTGGCCTTGCTCCAACTCTAGAATTCTATACGCCGATTCAGGAAAGCTGGCAAACATATACTGTGGGCAACAGCAGCTGGCTGCTAACTCGCGTACGTGACATCACAATAGATTTCTCAAATAATCTATGGCTTGCTACGGCAAAAGGAGCAAGTGTACGATACGCAAATGGCAGTGGACGCACTTACACTACTGATAACAGCGGGATTGCGACTAACAATCTTATGTCGGTCATGATTGACAAAGAAGGGAACCGCTGGTTCGGCCATGAAATGGAGTATGGCGTTGACGAAACGGCAAAGGTCAGTGTTTTACGCTCTAGTGGAAGTTGGCAGATTTATAGTCCGACAAATAGTAGTCTAGCGGGGTATCGTGTAACTGCGATTACTGAAGACAATGCTGGAAACATATGGTTTGGTACTCATGGTGGCGGATTAAGCGTACTCCATACCGACGACACATGGCAGACATACAATCCCTCTAATAGCATCCTACGGAGTTACGATCTAAATGCTATCTTTGCGGATTCAAAAGGCAACATATGGATTGGGGAGGAAGGAATTAGCGTTTTACGAGTAGATGGTACCTGGGAACGCTATGATACAACAAACAGTAGTTTAATCCATAATTCTGCTTATGCAATTTTTGAAGATAGCAATGGCAATATGTGGTTTGGTTCCATAGGGGGCATCCACAAACTGGATCCAACGGGAAATTGGTATTTCTACAATGACAATGTAATCGACGCGAATCTTAACCAGGCGATGTCAATTGCTGAAGACCGATTTGGTAATTTGTGGTTTGGCACACCGGATGGTTTATCGATATTTGCTAAAGCGACACAAACCTGGAAAACCTATACACCAGAAAATAGCGACTTGGTGAACCGTTGGGTCTCAGGTATTGTCAACGAGAGTACTGGGAACTTATGGGTTGGTTTAGAACAAGGTATTAACGGTATATCTATCTTGGGTGGAAATACACAGTTAACACCGACTGGTATTTACTGGCCGACAAACGATCATTACAGTGCCACTTATGATTTCAATTCACTTGTCCCGCGTGGCGTCTACACACTTACGGTAAGCAATGCGCGGATGCCAGAAATCAGCGGCAGCATGGAGATTGCACCTAACTCAGCCTATACCTTCACCGTAGATTACGCCGGCGCCATCGCCGATACCACACCGCCGCCCCCGCCATCGGTCATAGCCTGCGCCGCGGAAACACCCGACGCGCTGTCTGCAGAATGGGACGCCAGCGATCCAGATTCAGCTATCACCCTCTACCAATACGCCATCGGCACAACATCCGATGGCATCGAGGTCGTCTACTGGACCAGCACAGCAGAGACCTCCATCGCCCGCAGTTCACTCACACTCCTGGCGGGTCAGACGTACTATATCAGCGTCAAAGCGCGCAACGAAGGCGGCTTGTGGAGTGCGCCAGGTAGCGTCGGTGTGGTAGCCGGATCAGGTGGGTGTGTCAGCAATGTAACACAGTGGAACATCTACCTGCCGCTGGTCTTACGGAACTGAAACACGATACGAATAGCGCTAGTGCGGCTTGAGGTTGCCGGGGCAGATGTTTTATCGCATCTGCCCCGGCTTGATTTTGACAATCATCAATTTGCCTATTGCGCTGTTTCGCATTAGACTAAAGATCAGATTCGCGATTGGAACGCCCATTTGCGTGTATTGACAAGGAATTTGGAGGAATAACTTCCAAAGATGCCCACCCACCTCTACCTCGCCCCCGCCGCGAGCGGGAAGACCACCTACCTGGTCGCCCAGGCCCGCGCCCTGAGCGCCGGATTGGCAGCCACGCCGCGTATCGTCGTGCCCGCACAGCTTCAGGTGCGTGCGTGGCAGTGTCGCTTGGCCGAGACGGGAGGCGCGCTCGGTGTGCGTGTCGGGACGTTCGACACGCTCTACCGTGAAATCCTCCGCGCTGCCGGGGAAGTCTACGTCCTGCTCACCGAACCAATCCAGTACCGCCTGCTGCGCGCGCTCATCGTCGAGGCCCCGTTACAGCACTACGCCCCGCTCCGTAACCGGCCCGGCTTCGCGCAAGTCGTCCAGGGCTTTGTGCGTGAACTCAAAGCCGGCGGGGTGCCCCCCGACGCCTTCACCCGCGCCGTCCAAGCAATGGGCAACGAACCGCGCCTGCTGGAACTGGCACACCTCTACGCCGCCTACCAGGAACGTTTGCAGTCAGAAGGCTGGGCCGACTTCGCCGGGCTAGGCTGGCTGGCTGCCGAAGCCCTCGCTCATCACCCTGATGTGGGCCGCGATTGGTCACACCTATTTGTTGACGGCTTCGACGACCTCACCTCGGTGCAGGTCGACGTGCTGCAACACCTGGCCAGGCGCGTGGGCGAACTGGGCATCACCCTCACCGGCAACCCCGGTGACGATGCGCGCACGCTGATCAATCACCGCTTCGACCGCACGCGCCGCCGTCTGGAAGCCACCCTGGGGATTACAGCAGAACCCTTGCCCGTCCGCGTGACGCCCGATCCGCGCGCGCCCGCGCTAATACACCTGGAAGCCACGCTGTTCACCGGCGATGCCGCGCAATGCCCCGCTGAGGATGCCGTCACACTCATCGCCGCGCCCGACCGCGAGGCCGAGGTACGCGCCGCGCTGCGGTGGCTCAAGACGCACGTCGTCCGTGAGCGCCTGCGCCTGAGCGATGCGGCGCTGCTGGCCCGCGACATCGAGCCGTACCGCCCCTTCATCCAGCAGACGGCGGACGAGTTCGGCGTGCCGGTCCACATCCTGGACGGCCTGCCGCTGCGCGCGAAT
>JAFGFI010000008.1 GCA_016931185.1 Anaerolineae bacterium | reverse complement strand
CAAGAATCCTGCGCGATTAGTGGCACTTGTGAGCATTAAGCCTGCCCCTATCGCGATTAGTGGCACTCAACAGATAATCTCTAATTTGCAATGGAGGCGCAATGGCAGAAAATAAACTGGCACTATGGGGAGGCCCTAAAGCAGTACAAAACGATCCTGGGAATACGTTTACCTGGCCCATTGTTACGGAAGAGGATGAAACCGCCGTGTTAGAAGTGCTGCGCCGCGGCGCGATGTCAGACTTAGATGTTACAATGGCTTTTGAGCAAGAATTTGCCGCGTGGCAGGGGACGCGCTACACGCTAGGCTTCAATACCGGGACAGCCGCGCTACACGCGGCGATGTTTGGGGTCAAATTGGGTGTGGGCGATGAGATCATCTGCCCTAGCATCACCTATTGGGCTTCAGTATTGCAATGTTTCTCACTGGAGGCAACGCCCATCTTTGCCGACATTGACCCCGACACATTGTGTATCGCACCTGGCGACATTGAACATCGCATTACGGAACACACGAAAGCTATTATGGTCGTGCATTATCTGGGCCATCCGGCGGAGATGGATACGATTATGGCAATTGCACAGCGCTACCATATCCCAATCATTGAGGACGTTTCCCACGCGCACGGCGGGCTGTATAAGGGCCGAAAGACCGGTATGTTTGGCGCGGTTGCCGCGATGTCGTTGATGAGTGGGAAATCCCTGCCCATCGGCGAAGGGGGGATGTTAGTAACAGACAATCGCGAGATCTACGAGCGAGCGGTAGCTTTCGGGCACTATCGTCGCTTTGATGACGCGATCAAAAGCGAAGACTTGCGCCCTTACCGGGGATTGCCGCTAGGAGGGCAAAAATACCGGATGAACCAGCTTTGCGCCGCTATGGGGCGCGTACAGTTGAAGTATTATGATAACCGCGCAGCAGAAGTGCGTCAGGCGATTAATTATTTCTGGGACTTGCTGGAAGGGGTGCCAGGGCTGCGAGCGCACCGTGTGCAGGCTGAATCGGACAGCACGATGGCAGGCTGGTACAGTGCATCCGGGCACTATCATCCAGAGGAATTAGGGGGGCTTTCGGTGACGCGCTTCGCCGAGGCCGTGCGCGCCGAGGGAAGCGTGTGCGCGCCGGGCGTGAATAAACCCCTGCACCTGCATCCGCTGTTCAATACCTGCGACATCTACGGGCACGGGCAACCCACGCGGCTGGTCCACGCACACCGCGACGTGCGCCAGCCACCGGGCGGCTTGCCCGTGAGTGAACACATCGGATCGCATACCTACCGCATGCCACAATTTAAGCGCTACTATCCCGACATTATCGCCCAACATGCCGCCGCCTATCGGAAAGTGGCCGAGAATTACGCTGCGTTATTGGCCGATGATCCGGGCGATCCCCCGGAATTGAATGATTGGCCGGGGAATTTAAACTGAAGATAACTGTATAGCCACTCAACATGGATTGCTAAATCCGGCCCACCGGGGGTTTCGATAAGATAACGCAAGTTGTCACCTTACCTAGATTGGGCCAGTCTGTTGCATATTTGAGTATGATTTAGGCTACGGTAGCTCAAACTATAGACCTTGGGGTGGCACAGGAGACTGGCCCAATCTCTGGATAGCAACTTGGGTTAAGATATGTATTGGTCTCAGAACCGCTGGAGCGTCAAATCCGGCGGGAGTGGGTGAGCAGTTAAATAATGAAAGAAATCCGGTTTTTTTTGTAAAACCGGATTTCTTTCATTCAGTTTCCTGTTGACTCAGATGGGGTTTGCGATCCCAAGGCGATCGCTGCGCCCAGTATGGCTGCTGCAACGCCAAATGTGGTAACACCCGTAGAAGCAAAAGAGTTTATGTCTCTAAACTTTACAGAATTCGGTTCGTCAGGATCTTCCGGCATGGTAGGATCACACTGATCTGATTCTTCAGGAGGAGCACAAATATCAGGATCAGATATTGTCCCGTCATTGAAACAAAAATCCCCGTCACCTGAAGAATCTCCTATGCATATATCTGGGTCGTAAGTAGGAGTCACACCGCACACATCACTCTCGCCCATCGCAGGGTTACACACATCTGTTTGATCCGTACCTGGAAGACACACATCCGGCACAGGTTCAGCAGCTAATGGGTCACACTCATCAGATTCTGCTGTATCTTCTGGTTCAGTTGGGAGAATACATACATCAGCTTCTCTTGCTGCCGGTATACAGAGATCTCCATCACCTTCTGAATCTCCAATACATATATCCGGTTCACCATGCACAGCATCACAAGTATCAGCTTCCAGCTTCTCTGGATTACAATAATCTGGATCGGCAGCCAGAGAACAAATATCAGGTGGCTCACTCCCACTCGTGTCAGGGCACATATCAGGATCAGTTCCATCACCTGTTGGTTGACAATAGTCAGGATCTGCTCCTCCGGCAGCCGTATCCGGTACACACCAATCAACATTACCATCTAATGGTATACATTGATCTGGCACTTCACCTGATCCTGGTTCACATTCACGGTCTGCCAACACCGGCTGCACTCCATCAAAATTCAAAAAGCGAAAGTGACTCAGTCCCGCCGCTGCCGCCCCGGCCACTACCAATTTCAAAAACTCACGCCGGTTTAATTGCTTATCCGACATCGCACAACCTCCTTTTTGGGTAAAAAGGGTACGCAAGCGGGGGGCGTGAAATGTGATGCGCGAAACATAAAACGTAAAATGTAAACGTTATGCTTGCGTACAGAGGGAATAATTAAGGTAAAATGTTTTGATAGTCACCTCCTTTCCACAAAAAAGTGAGTAAGTGAACACATTCAAATAAACAGATAGACAAAGCTATAATTCTTAACTCCTATCTCAAAATCGGTTCCGCGTCCTCATCCCCCACTAACTGTTTAAAATAGTCGGGGTAAGTATTACGGAGGGTATCGTACATCCAGATGCCCATTTCGTACCAGTGGCGGATATGATCACACCACCAGTCTTCAGGATAGGGAAAGGAACCATCCGCGCCGGAGACGTACCAGGGGCAATAGCCGCCGCAGAGGTTAATGGCCCAGCAGGTCTCACATTTGCGCTTGGTGCTGAAGTAGCCGCGCAGGTAGTCGGTGAAGACCGCGCGGTCAATGCCCGTGGAGACGTGTCCTAAAACATAATTATCCATCCCCACGTAGCGGTGGCAGGGATAAAGTCGCCCGTCAATCCCCACGGTTGTACAACCCCGCCCCACGCCGCAGCGCATCCGCCGGCTCTGCATATCGTGGATATGGCGCACAACGTTGGCCCAGGGGTTATATTTGATACGCTCTCCCCGTTCGAGTTGCTCAAAAAGCCGCTCAATAAAGTACCCATCCTGCGCCTGGAGCGTCACGTTCTCCTCCGGGCCGATGTCATAAGGGCTGAGACCGTCTACAGTGCCGGTGCAGCGGCTCATTGCCACCCGTGAAAAACCAAAGTCTTCCAGGAATTGCACGATCCGGGGACGATCAAGACACCGGTTGCTGAGCGTGCAGCGCACCGTCACCGAGCGACGGGATTGCATCAGGCGCTTAACATTGCGCGCGGCCAACTCGAATGATCCTTGCCCATTCGCCTGTGGGCGCATTCTATCATGGACGTCCTGCGGGCCATCCATACTGATCATCAGGCCGAAGTTGTAATATTTGATGAGAGCGATCATTTCATCATCCAGCAAAGTCGCATTGGTGGTCATCGAATACCCCACGCGCTTCCCCCGCGCCTGACCCAATTCCTGACTGTAAGCAATCACCTGCTTCAACACAGGCTTATTGAGCAAGGGTTCCCCACCGAAAAACGTGATATTGATCGAATCCGCGTTGCCCGCGCGCGCAAAAACCAGATCTATTGCTTGTTTCGCAATCTCCCACGGCATCAGGCCATGATTGAGGGCATCGTGCGCGTTGACGTAACAGTAACGACAGCGCAGATTACAGGCTTCTGCCAGGTATAACTCAATTTTGTTGGTACTCATACGGACGAGTTTTTGAATGTAGGCTTCATTCTCATCGGCGTCGTAGGTCATGATCGGCCCCTGGAAAATGCCACGCTTCTCCAACCAGCGCAATTCTTCATGGACAGCGCGCGCGGTATCTACGCCGTAAGTGGATGCCAGATGCGCTTCCAATGTCTCCGTCGTGACACCCTCAAGACGCAGTGCGAGTACATCATAAGCCGGCGCGTCAAGACGCATAACGGCACTGCTTTCAATATCAAATACGTAGAAATGCGTATCGGTCGTGAGCGGATCGTGATATTGAAAGAGATGATAGGGGGCCAGGGTTAATTTTTTCATTGACATGTACTCCACTATGGGAAATTGACCCGGACAGGATACTTTACCTTATTGTAGGAAAATTCTGAGAGATTGTCAATAGAAATACCATAAATAACAAAAATACACGATAGACATTGACGCTACAGAAACGAGAGTTTGGGGGTGTTTTGTCGTTGGCGGGCTACGCCCGCCAACGAAAAAACATATCT